>JAGLWJ010000650.1 GCA_023133475.1 Phycisphaerae bacterium
TCCAGGCAACGCATTGTCGCTCTTATCACAGGAGTTCCCTGAGACCGTCCACAAATTCGTCCATGAGAATTTTCGCCGCCATCAATTCCAGAAAGGTCATATTGCCCCGCTCGTCGAAACTATAGTCTCAGCAGCACACCTCATCGCGTCGGTTGTCCGCACCGGATGATACGCCTCATCCCGGGTTACGTCGGCCACCTTGACCAGTTCGCGCATCAGCAGATTGCCCACCATCGGAAGGTCGACCACATTGGTCAGCCGCCCGTTCCCGTCGAACGGAAACACCGTCTTCCACCTGCTCGCGCCCATGATCGCTTCGATCCGGTAGCCGTGATCTGCGTCGCTTTCGCCTCCAATGTTCAATAAGCACTAAAATTGC
The DNA here is from genome assembly GCA_023133475.1 of Phycisphaerae bacterium. Classification (GTDB taxonomy): domain Bacteria; phylum Planctomycetota; class Phycisphaerae; order UBA1845; family UBA1845; genus JAAEQG01. Next base: position 380 of record JAGLWJ010000650.1, read on the forward strand.
CGGAACGAAAACGAGCCTACCGAGAAACTCCCCCCACTCCAACTTGCCGGTCTCAACATCCCGGTCTTCCAGAAGTCCTACTATCAGCGCAATTGCTACTCCCAGGAGAGCGATAACCCACAGACTCAGGTTTTTACCATCTGTCTCATAACGTTCGGTTTTCATGTGCTGTCTCCAGGCAACGCATTGTCGCTCTTATCACAGGAGTTCCCTGAGACCGTCCACAAATTCGTCCATGAGAATTTTCGCCGCCATCAATTCCAGAAAGGTCATATTGCCCCGCTCGTCGAAACTATAGTCTCAGCAGCACACCTCATCGCGTCGGTTGTCCGCACCGGATGATACGCCTCATCCCGGGTCACGTCGGCCACCTTGACCAGTTCGCGCATCAGCAGATTGCCCACTATCGGCAGGTCGACCGCAGTGGTCAGCCGCCCGTTCTCGTCGAACGGAAACACCGCCTTCCACCTGCTCGCGTTCATGATCGCTTCGATCCGGTAGCCGTGATCTGCGTCGCTTTCGCCTCCAATGTTCAATGAGCACTAAAGTTGCCGGAACGAAGACGAGCCCACCGAGAAAGTCCCCCCACTCCAACTCGCCGGTTTCAACATCTCGGTTTTCCAAAAATCCTACTATCAGTGCAGCTGCTACTCCCAGGAGAGCGACAACCCACAGACTAAAGTTTTTATCATCTGTCTCATAACGTGCCGATTTCACATGCTATCTCCAAACAACACATATCGCTCTCGTCACAAGAGCTCCTCGATACTTTCCTTAAGGGTGTCACAGATAAACTTGAGCCCCATCCCTTGGATCAGGAACTTCCCAGCCTTTTTGGCATGAGGCCAGTAGGGTTGCAGGCGTGGTGCCAGCCAGCCATACGCCTGCCACATCGAAAACCCCGCCACCCCTATGCTGCAAGTCAGCGCCGTGTCGGCCAGCGCAACCGCACCTGGAAGGTAAGGTAGCACGAACGGTCCTCCATAGAGCGCGCTAAAGGGGATCAGAGAGAACCGGGTGCCCTGGTTGAACCCTCGCTTGAATTCCTGGGATGGCTTATGTCCGTATGTTCCCCAAGGATCATCTCGCATGTCATGAAAATCATATATGTCACCGACTAGTCCGGTGGGATCGACGGAATTGAGCGGATCGTTACCCACATACGCATACACATTCAGCCCACCCATGATCCCGATGGGGTCGCGTTGCAGGAAGCGACCGATCGAGGGATCGTAGTAGCGCGCTCCTACGTGAAGTATCGACAGATCGTCGTGCTCCTGATAGCCCCAGGCACCGGCGTAGCCGTAGCGCGTTGTTGGGGACGTTGGCCCGGCTATGGGGACACCGTAGGCTGTGTATAGGCGGTTGGTGTCGGGGATGGCGGTGCCGAGGTTGTCGCTCAGCATGCGCGTGGTGCCGAGCATGTTTGTGTGGAAGAAGCTTGTTGCGGCTGCTTGCACGTCGGTTTGCCATTCGCCGGGGACGTAACGTCGGGTCATGGTCGCGGTGCTGCCGGCCACTGTGTAGTCGCCGTAGATCAAGTCGCCCAGGTAGTCCGACCACACGTCAGACCCCGGGATGGGGTCCAGGGTTGACGGGTCGAGTTGGCGGGTCAGGTAACGCTGCCGGGCACCGGCGTAGCGGAACTCCCGGGCGGCTACCGACTCAACGCTGCCGCCCGGCGGGCGCTCGGACTCCAGCACACGCCATACCCGGCCCATTTTGTCGTACTTCAAATCGGTCCAATAATACCACTCCTCGCCACCATCGCAGACCAGACGATCAAAGCTGCGGATGTTCTCGTAATCGTCGTATGTATAACCCCCTTCCTCGATCAGCTCCGAGGATATCCATTTCCTGTACCCATGGATCCGGTTGTGGTTGCTATAGTACACGTAGCACGTCTGCACCGTGGGGGACTCCAGCTCACCAACGCGCAGTGAATCCTCCAGCCGGTTGCCGTTGGCATCGTACCGGTATGTGGCCAGATACGGCTCACTCCCAACCCGCTCTTCGCGGGTCAGCCGACCACGGGCATCATGCTCGAACGTGGTGATCGCCACCTGGCCCGAGTCGCCCGACTCGGCGATACTGCTCACCAGGCCGTTCGTCGTAAACACATACTCCAACCCCAGCATCAACGCCCCGTCGCCGTCGTAATGCTCGATGCCCATGCTGAGGCTCTCGAAATCGTGCGTGTATGTGGTGGCTGTTCCGTTGCTGCGGCTGATCGTGTCCACTCGCCCGTCGGGGTGGTATGTATATTCGGCCCAGGTGCCTTCCTGCTCGACCATCGCCGTTCGGCCGGCTTGGTCCAACGTCACCACCGTCAGTGCACCGTCCGGGCCACCCACCGTGTAGATGCCCAGCTTATCGTCGGGAATAAAGTCGAACGCACGCTCCACTTCAACCCCCGACTCGGTGCTGCTCTCGATCCGCATCTGTGGTCGGCCAAGGGCATCGTAGGTGACATCCACTTCGCGGCTTTGCCACTGTTGCCAGTTGTCCGGATTATAGTACACGTCGTTGTTCATCGACACCAGCCGGCCCATCCCGTCAAGCTCAGCCTCGAACATCCCGAACGGCTGATCGTTCCACCTCTCAGGTTCGCCGTCTTTGCACCAGTAGTGCGGGCACCCGCACCCGGTGATGTTCCCTTCGGCATCCCGAGAGCACATGGCGGTGACCGGAGAGCAGTTGAACCCGACGTCCTCCTCATTCCACACGTTCCGTAGCCACCCGGCGGTATTATAACGATACAGCAACTCCAGGGCGCCGTTACCCTCAGTGTACAGGGCGAGTTGCCCGTATTCGTCGTACTCGAAGTGTGTGGCGACGCCAATCGGATCGATCACCCTATCCAGCATCCCGTTCCAAGTGGGCTCCACCGACCCATAGTATTGGAACTGCGTATGAGCCGGCTCATCGCGGAGCCCGGTGGCTGGGGCGTAGACGTCGGTCACCGACGTGGGGTTATTGGCGTCGTTGTACTGCATCGTCCAGACGTGGCCCACGGCGTCGGTGTAGCTGGTCAGGTTGTTCAGTTCGTCGTGCGCCCAGTGCGACCCGCGCCCGTACTGGTCCATCACATCGGTCAGATTGCCCTGATCGTCGTAGGTGTAATCCCAATATCGGCCCATCGGATCGGTGTATCGCTGCACCTGGTGGTTCGCGTTGCATGCGAGTTCCACTTGGTCGCCCAGCGGATTGGCGTACTGGTACAGGTCGTCGCTCTCGTTGAACCACGATGTCCACACACTCCCTCGCCGATCGGTGTAGCACGTCTTCTGATAATGCTCCTCCGGCCCACCGCCGGTAAAGTCTGTGTATCTGAACTGCTGAAACTGATCGCCAAGCTCCCCAGGATCGTACACCCGCAACAGCCGCCCGGTACTCCCGTACTGGTAGGTAAAGGCGTCCCCAGCCTTGTCCGCCAATGACGTGATCCGCCCGGCTTCGTCGTACTGGAACTTCCATACGTGCCGGTTTGGGTGCGATGCTTCGTACAACGGGCTACGAATCTCGCTCAAGCGCCCGCTGCCGGCTTCGTGCACCAGCGTCCAACTGCGGTGCACCCCGGGGTCGTGGATGGTCTGCAATCGGCCATTGCCGTCGTAGGCAAAGGTCACCAATCGCCCGCCGGCGTCCTCGATCTGCTCGATCCGCCCGCCCGGGCCGCGTCCGATAAGCAGTTCATTACCCGAAGCATCCACCTCTTTAACCAGCCGCCCAGCCGTGTCGTACTCCCGCCTGGTCTGATCCTTGTAGGTCAACTGCCAGCCGACCCCGTCGATCTTCTCCAGCCTGGTGTAAACCCCGGCCGGAGGCACATACTGATCCTCGATCAGCCGATACGTCGTATGGGTGCTATCGTCGTCCACCACGGTGGCTTCGTCGGCGGATTCGCCCACATACCCGCTGTAGGAGATGCTCCACCCAGGCCGCAGATAGACCCCAGCCTCGAAGCTCAGCAACTTACCCACTCCAGCGGAGTTATGGAACAACCCGACGCTTAACGCCGGCCCCCGACCGGACCAGCTTAGAATTGGGATGACGGTGAGCAGGTTTCCGTTGCGGAGGTTAACCGATGCCCCGGTGCCCACGCCCATGCCGGCCTCCCACCGCCGCGGCGCTCCGGACTGTGGCTGATCCACCGGCACCGACTCCA
>JAGLWJ010000651.1 GCA_023133475.1 Phycisphaerae bacterium
GGGCAGACCACGCGGACCATTAGCGTGACCACCGCCGGCACGTACAGTGTGACGGTGACCGACGCAACCGGGTGCGATGGCAGCGATAGCATCGACATTACGGTGAATGCCAATCCGGTGCCGGCAATCAGCGCCGTGCCCGGGACGGAGGTTTGCGACGGCACGACGGTGACCCTCGATGCGGGGGCGGGATTCAGCTCCTACCTCTGGTCGCCGGGCGGTCAGACCACCCAGACAATCGATGTGACGGCCGGCGGCACCTACGGCGTGACAGTGACCAACGCCGCCGGGTGCGAGGGCAGCGATACCATCGACATCACCGTGAACGCCAACCCGGCACCGGACATCCTGGCTATTCCAGGGCCGGTGGTTTGCGAAGGCACAACGGTGACGTTGGATGCCGGATCGGGCTTCAGCAGCTACCTGTGGGCACCGGGCGGGCAGACTACCCGGACAATCGATGTGACGGTCACCGGCACCTACAGCGTGACGGTAACCAATGCCGAAGGCTGCTCCGGCAGTGACAGCATCGACATCGCGGTCAACCCCAACCTGACGCCGACGATCACCGCCGCACCCGGTGAGGTGGTTTGCGACGGTGAGACGGTGACTCTCGATGCGGGGGTGGGCTTTAGCACCTACCTCTGGTCGCCCGGCGGCCAGACCACCCAGACGATCCAGGTGACCACTGGAGGCACCTACAGCGTGACGGTGACGGATGGCGGCGGCTGTGATGGGTCCGACAGCATCACCATTACGGTGAACCCCACGCCCGCGGCGGGCATCACCGCAGCTCCGTCGGTGTGCCCGGGGTCTGCCGGCAATAACGCTTCGGTCGCCAACGCCGGCCCAGGAGCCAGCTACGCCTGGAGCATCACCGGCGGCACGATCACCGATGGTGACGACGGCACCAGCCCGTCAATCATCTACACCTCCGGCACGGGAGCATCCTTGACGATTGAGGTCACGGTCACCAATTCGCACGGATGCTCAGCCGACGGAGACGTGGTGGTCCCGATCCGCCCGGCAGTGGAGATCACCGCCACTCCCGGCACGGAAGTCTGTGACGGCGAAACGGTGACGCTCGATGCCGGAGCCTATTCGAGCTACTTGTGGTCGACGGGTGAGACCACCCAGACCATCGACGTGACCGTCAGCGGCAACTACAGCGTGACGGCGACAGATGCCATCGGCTGCGTGACCACCGACGACATCGACATCACGGTGCATGCGAACCCGACTCCGACGATCACCGCCAACCCCGGCACGGAAGTGTGCGATGGCGAGACGGTGACGCTTGATGCCGGGGCCTATGCCGGCTACTTGTGGTCAACTGGTGAGACGACTCAGACCATTGACGTGACTGTCAGCGGCAACTACAGCGTGACGGTGACCGATGCCAACGGCTGCCAGGGCACCGACGACATCGACATCACCGTGCACGACAATCCGGATTGCACGATCACCGCCCCAGTCTCAGTGCTTGCGGGGTCGTCGGGCAACGCGGCTTCGGTGCCGGTTGATCTCGATCCGGCGGCTGTTTACCTCTGGAGTATCGCCCCGGGTGACGGAACCATCGACACCGGCCAGGGCACCGACGCGATCACCTTTACGGTGGCGGCACCTATAGGCGATTTTGTGGACATAACTGTGGAGATCACCGATAGCGACGGCTGCACGTGTACAGACACGGTCAGCATTCCGGTGATCTAGGATTCGGCCAATCGTGCGGGCGGTCGGTCGATATAGGCCGGCCGCCCGCATATTTCAGCGCAGTCGTCATGCCGCCTTTGGCGGCACCTGGAAACCATGAAAATGGACGTAGGGTGGGTGGAACCTGCCGCAGGCAGGTGGAACCCACCAACCATGGACAAGTCCAAAGTCCCGCTGGTTTCTGACTTTGGACTTTGGACTAGAGACTTTGGACTTATTAACCGGTGTGGTGGGTTGCGCTTCGCTCCGCGAAGCTCCACCCACCCTACAGGATGCCTCTGCATGAGGTTTTTTTAGAGCAGACAGTTTTGGGGTGTTATAAAGCGAGGTTTGGAAGACATGCGCGGCAGACTATTTATCGTTTTTTGTATCTGTGGTTTGGTGGGTATGCTGGTTTGGGCTCCGGTGTCAGTGGCTCAGAATCGAACCACTGGTTCGGAGAACCCGAGTCTGAGAACCGAGCCGATCCCCGCGGATGATTTGCCCCCCGGGGTTAGTGAGGGCAAGCGTCTGGTCACCTCGAACCTGCGGGTGGCGTCCATTTTGAGCCGTCTGGACATCGATGGTGACGGTCGCCCGGACAACTCCCCGGATACGGACGGCGATGGTTTGCCGGACAATTGGGAAGTTGGCGGGTTCGAGGCACGGGCGGCTGACGGAAGCCTGCCCGACCGGGTGGTGTACTTCCCCGCCCCGTCGCCGATTGTGCCGGGTACGCCGCCGACCCCGATTTTCTCACGTCTCCCGGTGGCGACCAGTGCGGTCAACCCGGATACCGACGGCGATGGCGTCAGCGACTTCACCGAAGTCTTCGGCCTGTTGTTTATCGATGAAAACCTTAACGGGATACTCGACTCCACCGAATGGGAAGACAGGAACACCGACGGGCTGCCCAGCCCCGGCGAATGGCCACGAAGCAACATCGGCACCATCACGAACCTGCTGCACGATTTCGATGGTTTCGTGTTCACCGATCCAACCAACTATGACACCGACGGCGATGGGAAAAACGATCGTGAGGACAACGACCCTCTGATCAACCCGCGTGCCTTCGGGCTCACCGAACTGGTCATCACCCGGGCCAACATCGAAGGCGACAAGGACCTGGATAACGACGGGCTGGGGGATGGCATGGATATCGGAAACGACCTGGTGGAAGGTGATGGGGATGGTGCGGTTAAACAAACTTACCAGGTGGTGGACAACCCGACGAGCATTCGCGAGTTGTTGAGCTACTTCCGCCAGGACCTGCTCAATGCCGGATACATACCCGAGTCCCAGATCGAAGACCTGCTGGGGCAGGACTGGGACGCCAACGGGCTGTGGCGAACCACCGACGTACGTGACTGGTCGATTATCATCGACACAAGCGACACGGCAGGCTTGCCGCCGTCGGAGTACTTCTGTCTGACCGGCTCGAGCGATTCGGCGAGTTATGCCTGCGATGCGGCTGGTGAGCGGCGGTTGTACGCAACCCAGCAGTTCGAGACGCTTGCGGAACTGTGGAATGAAAACAGCGGGTATGCCTCATACGGAGGCCGTGGAATTGGGTTGGGGTGGAACAGTCTGCTCAAGCCTTCGGGGCAAACCAAGTTTATTCCCGATTTCCACGTTTGGGCGATTCTCTATTCCTGGCGGATGCCCGGGTTCGACATCGACGGCGACGGGTTTATCGGCTCGCCCAACATTTCATCGACCAAGCCCACCATGGCGGACTCCGGGATCGCCTCCGTGGCGGTGCGGAATGGCATCCT
>JAGLWJ010000652.1 GCA_023133475.1 Phycisphaerae bacterium
CGACCCGTAGGGGAGCGTGTAGTAGGGGAGCGTGTAGTGTGGAAAACCAAGAAAACGGCGTAATCACAGTTGTAGGGCGGGTTTCACCCAACGTTGTGGTATCGCACGACGGGTGGAACTTGTTCTTCCATTCCCCATTCCCCACGCTCCCCTTCGGGTCGCCGCTAAACGCTACGGACTTGTCGCCGCTAAACAATCTCACACGGTCATACCGCCATTCTTCATCCTTCATCCCTCATCCTCTATCTCTCCCCCTTTATCCTGGATGTGGGAATCCGACATGGGCGGTATACTGCCTCGCGGAGATTTGGTAAGAGCGGGGCGGTGACGCGGACTGCCCGACGCTTGATTTTCGGTTTTTGGAGAGCAAAACCATGATCGTGCTTCACGCGGGATTCTCCGGCAGCCAACTTCTTCTCTGGGGTGAGACACCCGAAACGCCCGAGGCAGATGACGCAGGCACCGCCAAACAGCCTACACAAACACGAAAAGAAGCCCAACCGAAACCTCTACCATACGACGCTGGAGCCGACAGGCTGACGGCGGCGCTGAAGGAAGCAGGAGCCGAATTCAAGGTGACCAGGCGAAACTTCGAGACAACCATCGCCTGGTTGCCCACGGTGGCCAACCAACCGGTGGCTTCGAGCCCGCTTGTGGCTGATCCGCCCAAGTCACGGTCCAAGGTCACCCTGGCGCCCTGGAGTGTGACCGTGCTTCGCCTGACGGCGGGGCAGGCTGTCGAAATGCTCTGCCGCTGTGTGGGAAAGGAGACGCCGGCGCCGGGTGTCGTGGTCGGAGCGGACTTGGCGTTTTGGGTGCATACCTGCCAGGCGGCTGGGGCGGTTGTGGCGCGACAGCAATTCCTGCCCGACGTTGTCATCGAGAACAAAACCTGTCGTGCCTGCTGGAAACCGGTGTTCGCCGGAGCCGATGCCGACCTTCCAGCCAAGCTGTCCAAAACCATGCCGGCGTCGGCGCGGGCACTGACCTGTGAAGCAGGCTCTCCACCGGAGGTGGCTCCGGTGACGGTAGTGTCCGAATTCATCGCGTGGGTCGTTGACTACCTCGTTCGGACGACCGTTTCGCCGCAGCCCAAACCTCTCAAACCCGCTCGCGGTGCCAAGCGAAAGCACAAGGGAATGGTCTTCGACAGCGTGCACGATCAATGGCTTCATGCCCTGCGTGCGTCTGATGGCAATATGGAAGGCGACCTGGGGCAATTGGCAGAGTTTGCGGCTCAGGTTCGTGAGTGGCAACGCCCGATTTCCGTTTCATCAGCCGTGCCGTTCCGGCTTACCTTCCGCCTGGAGGAGCCCGAGGATGACGGGGACGACAGCGTAAAGATACGCCCCGAGCGACAGCCGTGGTGCGTTCGCTACCTCCTGCAAGCCGCCGATGACCCGAGCTTGATCATCCCCGCCGAAGACGCATGGGACGCCAAAGGGCGCAAGGCATCGATCCTCAAACGCAACGAATTCAACGCGAAGGAATACCTGCTGCTTTCGTTGGGCCAGGCTTCGGGAATCTGCCCTCGAATCGAAGCCAGCCTAAAGACCGCCATACCCGACGGATACCAGATCGACGCCACCGGCGCACACGAATTCCTGACGGAGAAGGCTGCGGCGTTGGAGCAAGCCGGCTTCGGCGTCATGCTGCCGGCCTGGTGGACGCGCAAGGGGACCAAGCTTCGCCTGACCACCCGGGCCAACGTCAAAAGCCCCAAGATGCAGGGCGGCAGTGGGCTGTCACTCGATACGATTATCCAGTTCGATTGGGAAGTGGCTCTCGGCGATGAGAAGCTGTCATACAACGAGCTTCAGACGCTGGCGAAGCTGAAGGCACCGTTGGTCAACGTGCGCGGGCAATGGGTGCAAATGAGCGCCGAGGAGATTCAGGCAGCCCTCGACTTCTGGAAGCAGAAAGGCACAAACCAGGCCACCGTGCGCGAGGTGATCCAGATGGCTTTGCAAGCCACGGAAGCGCCGGGCCCGGTCGCCTTCGAGGGTGTCACCGCCAAGGGCTGGGTTGCCGAGCTGCTCGCTCAACTGGACGGGCGCGATGCGTTCGAGGAGCTTCCCCCACCGGAGGAGTTCCGTGGGACCTTGAGGCCGTACCAGGTGCGCGGGTTTTCGTGGTTATGTTTCCTGCGGCGGTGGGGTTTGGGCGCGTGTTTGGCTGACGACATGGGGCTGGGCAAGACCATCCAGACGCTGGCCCTGGTTCAACACGATTGGCATGTGGGGCACCCGCGTCCGGTGTTGCTGATCTGCCCCACCTCCGTGGTGGGCAACTGGCATAAGGAAGCCGCCCGGTTCACGCCCGAGTTGCCCGTGTTGGTGCACCATGGTGTCACCAGGGCCAAAGGCGCGGCATTCAAGGAGAAGGCTGCAAAGCACGCGATCGTCATCTCCAGCTACGCGCTGCTGCACCGGGATTTTGAGATACTCAAGGGCGTGCCCTGGGCCGGCGTGGTGCTCGATGAGGCCCAGAACATCAAGAACCCCGAAACCAAGCAGGCCAAGGCTGCACGATCGATCGAGGCGGATTATCGTATTACGCTGACCGGAACGCCGGTCGAGAACAATGTGGGCGACCTGTGGTCCATCATGGAGTTCCTGAACCCCGGCTTTTTGGGCACGCAAGCCGAGTTCAAGCGAACGTTCTTCATCCCCATCCAGGCGAGCCGTGACCTGGAAGCGACCCGGCGACTCAAACATGTCACCGGGCCGTTTATTCTCCGCCGGCTCAAGACCGACAAGTCCATCATCACCGACCTGCCCGACAAGCTGGAGATGAAGGTCTTCTGCACGCTGACCAAGGAGCAGGCTTCGCTTTATGCGGCGGTGGTCAAGGAGGCGGAGAAGTCCCTGGACTCCGCGGAGGGCATCCAACGAAAGGGGATGATCCTGGCTACGCTGTCGAAGCTCAAGCAGGTCTGCAACCACCCGGCCCAGTTCCTCGGCGACAATTCCACTATCGACGGGCGTTCGGGCAAGCTGGCTCGCTTGACTGAGATGCTGGAGGAGGTTATTGCGGTGGGCGATCGGGCGTTGGTGTTTTCGCAGTTCTCGGAGATGGGCGGGATTCTCCAGCGACATGTGCAGGAGACTTTCGGCCGCGAGGTGTTGTTCCTGCATGGTGGGGTGTCGAAGCGGAAGCGTGACCGCATGATCGAGCGTTTCCAGGATGACGGTGACGGGCCAAGTGTCTTTATTTTGTCACTCAAGGCCGGCGGCACCGGGTTGAATCTGACTCAAGCCAATCACGTGTTCCATTTCGACCGCTGGTGGAACCCAGCCGTCGAGAACCAGGCCACCGACCGTGTGTTCCGCATAGGCCAGACCAAGAACGTCCAGGTGCACAAGTTCCTGTGCGTGGGCACGCTGGAGGAGAAGATCGACGAGATGATCGAGCGCAAGAAGGAGGTGGCAGAGAAAGTGGTCGGCACCGGCGAGGGCTGGCTGACCGAGCTTTCAACGACGGAGTTGAAGGAACTTTTCGCCTTGCGAAAGGAGGCGGTCGCGCGGTAGGATTCGCAGGCGTAGGGAGTTGTCTGTACACGAAGTTGTCCCACCGCGGTTTGTGCAGGGCATAGCTCGGACGGGTGGCCAGGACAATGAGGGTAGAAAAGGTGTCAGGATGATTTCCTTGACACCATGAGCGACGGGTGGCCAGGGCAATGGGTGGCACGGACAAGGCCCGCGCCAATACGCATGGAACAACCACCAAAATGTTGCCGCGGGCTTTGTCCGTGAGCCTGGGTCACGGCGCCCACAAAACTTCCAACACCCTGCACGGGCAAGGACCGCCAAGTAGCGCCATCGTATGATGAACGTCTTCCCGGGGCGGCCCTTGCCCGTGCCACCCATCTACTTGCCCTGGCCACCCGCCACAGCCAACGTAGGGTGGGTTCCACCCGCCGCAGCTAAGAAGGCGGGTAAAACCCGCCCTACAATTTCACTTGACACTACCTCATTTTCCCCATATCCCACAGACCGTGTGAGACCTTGGTCGGGGGTTGGAAGGTTGGATAGGGTTGTTTCTGTTTGTCCTTCTACAAGGAGGGTCTCGATGAGAGTGATCGCGCATTTGCTGGTGTTGGCCTCGGCTGGTTTGTTGGGTGGAGTCACTGCGTTGGGTGGGGACTCCAATGGGGATGGTCATATA
>JAGLWJ010000653.1 GCA_023133475.1 Phycisphaerae bacterium
GCACCACAGAGCATGGCCACACCCCCGTGCTACAGCAGAAGCACGTAGCGGTTTCGCACTGCGGGCGGAGAAGGTATACTGGCTCCCGAATCGGCCTTGGGAGCCGTGCCTTAGTATTGCTGTTTGGAGAAAGCCAACGCCATGTTCAATATCCGCGAAGCGAAGTGGTTAGCCCCGCAGGTTCGGTGGCTTATTGTTGATGCCCCCCGAGTGGCAACTCGTCATCAGCCGGGACACTTCGTGATTGTCCGGGTTCGTGACGATGGGGAGCGCATCCCGCTCACCGTCGCCGATTCCGATGCCCAGGCTGGTACGATTACTCTGGTCGTGCAAGTGGTGGGAGCCACCACCGAGCTGCTCTGTGCCCTCCAGGCGGGGGACTCCATTCTCGACCTCGTCGGGCCTTTGGGCAAGCCGACCGAGATCGAGAACTTCGGGCACGTGGTGCTGGTCGGCGGCGGCGTGGGGACCGCGGTGATCTACCCGCAGGCGGGAGCGTTGAAAGCCGCCGGAAACAAGGTCTCGGCGATCATCGGCGGGCGTAGCAAGCCTTATGTGATTATGGAGCAGGAACTCGGCGCGGTCTGTGACGCCGTTCACCCTTGCACCGACGACGGCAGCTACGGTTATCACGGCTTCGTCACCGGCAAGTTGCAGGAACTGATCGATAACGAGTCTGATCCGGTGAACGCAGTGCTGACCGCCGGGCCGGTGCCCATGATGAAGAACGTCGCCAAGGTGACCGAGGCGAAGAAGATTCTCACCATCGCGTCATTGAACCCCATCATGGTTGACGGCACGGGGATGTGCGGTGGGTGTCGGGTGATGGTGGATGGCAAGCCGAAGTTTGCCTGTGTGGACGGCCCGGAGTTTGACGCTCATAAGGTGGATTTCGGCTTGTTGACCGATCGGCTGACCGCCTACCGCGAGCAGGAGAAACGTGCCTGGGACCGGCTGCACGAGAACCCGGAGCACAAATGCAAACTTGAGGCTGCGATGAGGGAGTTGAAGGCTTAGCACGAATTGTTCATACTGAACGCAGAGACGCAGAGGGCGCAGAGAAGAATTGAGAATGGAGAATGGAGAAAACGGAGTGGCAACCGTTACCATTCTTCGTTTGTCCTGCGTGTGCTGCGTCTCTTTATGGCATCCCGGCTGAAAGCTGATGGCTGATAGCTGATAGCTAACTTGATGTGAGTGAATAATTATGAAACCGGCAGAACGAATGAAGATTCCCCGGCAGTCCATGCCGGAACAGGAACCCGAGGTCCGCGCGCATAACTTTAACGAGGTGAACCTCGGCATGGATATCGAGACCGCCCGTTTGGAAAGCGAGCGTTGCCTGTGTTGCAAGGATGCCAAGTGCGTCTCGGGATGCCCCGTTGGTATAGACATCGCGGGTTTTGTTGGGGCTGTGGCTGATGGCGATCTGCGCAAAGCCGCCGAGATTCTCTACGACGCCAACGTTCTGCCGGGCATCACCGGGCGGGTGTGCCCGCAGGAAACCCAATGCGAAGAGGTCTGCATCCGGGCGAAGAAGGGCGAACCGGTCGCGGTCGGGTATGTCGAGCGGTTCGTGGCTGACTGGGCTCGCGAGAACTACAAAGCGGTAATGACCTCGCCTCCGCCCACGGGTAAACGTGCAGCCATCGTAGGCTCGGGGCCGGCGGGCCTGACCTGCGCGGGTGAGTTGGCCAAGAAAGGCCACGACGTGACTGTCTTCGAGGCCTTGCACAAACCCGGCGGGGTGTTGCTCTACGGAATCCCGGAGTTCCGCCTGCCCAAGAAGATTATCGATCTGGAGGTCGGCAAGCTCAAGGAGATCGGTGTCAAAATCGAGTGCAACGTGGTCATAGGGCAAACGTACACCGTCGGCGAACTACAGGAAAAGGAAGGGTTCGATACGGTCTTCATCGCCAATGGTGCGGGGTTGCCGGTTTTCCAGGGGGTTCCGGGCGAGAACCTCAAGGGGGTTTACTCCGCCAACGAGTACCTGACGCGGGTGAACCTGATGGGGGCGTTCAGGGGCGAAGACTCCGATACGCCGGTGATACGGTCCAACTCCGTGGTGGTGGTCGGCGGCGGGAACACCGCGATGGATTCCATCCGCACCGCCCGCCGCTTGGGGGCTGACCCGGCGGTCCTGGTCTACCGCCGTTCGCGCAAGGAGATGCCGGCCCGTGTCGAAGAGATCAAGCACGCCGAAGAGGAGGGGGTGAAGCTCGATCTGCTGGTCAACCCGGTCGAGATTCTGGGGACCGAGGACGGCTGGGTTCGCAGTGTGGTTTGTCAGCGGATGGAGTTGGGTGAGCCCGACAGCTCCGGCCGCCGCCGTCCCGTGCCCATTGAGGGCAGTGAGTTCGAGTATCCCTGCGAGGTTTTCGTGGAAGCCATCGGGACCGGAGCCAACCCGTTGCTGACCCAAACCACCCCGGAGTTGAAGCTAAACAGATGGGGCAACATTTTGGCTGACGAGAATCTCATGACCAGCATGCCCGGCGTATTCGCCGGTGGGGACATCGTCCGCGGTGGCGCCACGGTCATATTAGCCATGGGCGACGGCAAGGACGCGGCGGTAGCCATGCACAAGTACATGACCAACGGGTAGTCCAAGGTCCAAAGTCCAAAGTCAGAAACCAATGGGACTTTGGACCTTGGACTAGGGACTTTGGACTTATTAGCCGGTGCGGTGGCGGGTGAAACCCGCCCTACCTGGGGATGCAAACTACACCGACATTAGCTTTCGATCGAGGCACGCTGGCCCTTTCCGGGTTTCGCGGGCGCCCGGGGCCGCCGTTCGAGTGGGACAACCGAACCGGGCAGTGGCGTTGCCATGCTCGACACTACACAGCCGTTTTGCAGGCCTTCCACGAACAAATTCAGGACACCTTGCCGGCTCCGCGTGCGGTTCGTTGGCCTGGCATCGAGCTTCCCGAACTTCGCCCGGACCAGGTTGAAGCCTTGTCCGCCTGGGAGCAGGCCGGCCGGCGAGGCCAAATCATCATGCCCACCGGCACGGGCAAGACGGTGGTGGGCTTGGCAGCCCTTGCCCGTTGTGCGATGGCGGCTTTGGTGGTGGCGCCGATCCGGGACCTGATGTACCAGTGGCATCGGCGTATCCGCCAGGGTTTGGGTTTCAATGCCGGGATACTGGGGGACGGTCGACACGAAATCTGGCCTGTTACCGTAACCACTTACGACAGTGCCTACATCCATATGGAACGTATGGGCGATCGGTTTGCCCTGGTGATCTTCGACGAGGAACACCATCTCCCAGGCCCCAATCTGCGGCAGGCTGGCGAGTTCTGTGCCGCCGGGTGGC
This sequence comes from Phycisphaerae bacterium, assembly GCA_023133475.1. Taxonomy (GTDB): domain Bacteria; phylum Planctomycetota; class Phycisphaerae; order UBA1845; family UBA1845; genus JAAEQG01. The sequence continues at coordinate 3,323 of JAGLWJ010000653.1, forward strand.
GCATGGGCCTGACCGCCACCCCGGAACGCTACGACGGGCAACACGTTTACCTGGATGAACTGATAGGCCCGGTGGTCTACCGGCAGGAGATTTCAGAGGCCCGAGGGGCCACCCTGGCGGAGTATCAGACCGTGCGTGTCCCGGTGGCACTACGCGGCCACGAGCAACGACGTTACAACATGCTCAGCCGCCGGATTCGCACATTCATGAGCGAACGTCGCAAGGAAATGCCCGGATACCGGTGGGAGGACGTCTGCAAAGAGGCGGGCAAAAACCCCGAAGCCAGAGGGGTTTTGCAGGCCTTTCATGCCAAAGAGGCCATCGAGACCCGAGCAGCCGAGAAGCTCCGCGTGCTGGAGGACCTCTTCCGGCTGCACGCTTATGAACAGGTTTTGGTCTTTACCGGCTCGAACCGTATGGCATTGGACGTTTCGCGGCGGTTCCTGATTCCGATGATTATAGACAAGACCGGCAAGCACGAACGGCAAGCGATTCTCGACGGTTTCCAGGGTGGGCGGCTTCGAGCGTTGGTGGCCAATCAGGTCCTCGACGAAGGCATTGACGTGCCCGCGGTCAAGGTGGGCGTGGTGCTTGGGGGGTTCGGCTCACCTCGGCAGGCCAAGCAGCGTCTCGGGCGCATTCTGCGCAAAAGCGGCGGAACGACTGCCATACTCTACGAAGTAGTCTGCCAGGAGACCCGTGAGGAACTGCGGTCCAGATCGCGGCGGCGCAGCGACGCATATCAAGGGACGCGGCGCTTGCACCTGTAGGCAATGATTGAACGTTTGCATTGCAATTGTAGGGCGGGTTTCACCCGCCGTCGTGGCATCGCGCGGCGGGTGGAACCCGCCCTACACCTGTCATCACGCCGTTTTCTCAGTTTTTCACGCTTCCTTTCTGCTCGCTCCCCTTCGGGTACACGCTCCCCTTTGGGTCGCCGCTA
>JAGLWJ010000654.1 GCA_023133475.1 Phycisphaerae bacterium
TACAACTGTGATTGCGCCGTTTTCTCAGTTTTTCATGCTTCATTCTTCACGCTCCCCGTTGGGGAGCCGCTAAACGCGGTGGACTTGTCGCCGCTAAACACCCACGTGTGCACATAACGATAATGTTTCCCATCCCCCATTTTCCATTTTCCATTTTCTCCGTGCTAGCGGTGTTTTTCCGCGCGAACCGGCAACCCGGATGACTAAGATGGGTATAAAGATGGAACGGATTGTTATCCGCGGCGAGGCAAGTATGGACTGCCAAGCTCAAAGATGCAGGTCACTAGTCGGTCTTCGAGCGAAAAAGGCAAAGGATACCCAACAGTGAGTTTTGCTCAGGTTCTTCTAAAACGCGGCACCATTACTCAGGAACAATACGAGGAAGCCAAGGCCGGCAGAAAAAGCCCGGGTGACCGCATCGAACGTATCCTGATCGACAAGGGATACGCCGCCGAGCGAGACGTGCTCGAAATTATCGGCGAGCAACTGTCCATCCCGGTGGTCAACCTCGATAATGTCGAGATCGATCAGGAATTGCTGGAGTTGATCCCCTCCAAACTGGTGCATCGCTGCTGCCTGTTCCCCATCGACCGGGCCAACGGTGTGATCCGGGTGGCTACCTTTAACCCCTTCGACCTCTACGCCTTCGACGAGCTGCGCATGCTGACCGGGACCAAGATCGAGCCGGTGCTGGCTACCGAGGCAGACATCCAGCGGCTGATCAAGCAATACTACGGTGTCGGCGGTCAGACCATCGAGGACATGCTGCGGGCTGAGGACCTCGAGGTGATCACCGACGGCGGCGAGGCCCGCGACGAGGAGATCGAAGCCGCCCAGGAAGCCACCGTCGTCAAGTTGGTTAACGAAATCCTGATCGAGGCCATCCGCGACCGGGCCAGCGACGTGCACATCGAGCCCTTCGAGAGCGACCTGCGCGTCCGCTATCGGGTTGACGGCGTGCTGCACACCGCCAACGTCCCGCCGGAAATCCGCCGGTTCCAGTCGGCGATCATCTCACGCATCAAGATCCTCTCCGACCTGAACATCGCCGAGAAGCGCCTGCCGCAGGACGGCGGGTTCAGTGTCAAGGCTCATCACCGCGACATCGACATCCGCGTGAGCATCGTCCCCACCGCATTCGGCGAAGGGGTGGTGATGCGTATCCTCGACAAGCAGTCGATTCTGATAGACCTGACAGCACTGGGCATGGACGGCGACGTGCTGGAGCGGTTTAACGGCATAATCAGCCTGCCGCACGGGATCATCCTGGTCACCGGGCCAACCGGGAGCGGAAAAACCACCACCCTCTACTCAGCCCTGAATACGATCCGCTCGGACAGGATCAAGATTCTGACCATCGAGGACCCCATCGAATACTTTCTGGAAGGCATCAACCAAGTGCAAGTGCGGCCTAAGATCGGGCTCAGTTTTGCCACGGGGTTACGGTCTTTCCTCCGTCATGACCCGGACGTGATTCTGGTAGGCGAGATTCGCGATCTGGAGACGGCGGAGGTGGCGGTCAACGCCTCGCTCACCGGGCACCTGGTGTTCAGTACGTTGCACACCAACGACGCCCCCAGTGCCACCACACGTCTGCTGGAGATGGGTATCGAGCCGTTTTTGGTGACCAGTTCGACGGAGGGCATTTTGGCTCAGCGGCTGGTCCGCAAAATTTGCCCAAGCTGCAAGGAGGCTTACGAGCCGGACCGCAGCAAGCTGCCGACGGACCTGAAGTTGGAGCCAGGCCAGGAGCTGTATCGCGGAGTCGGTTGCCGCGAGTGTCGAAATACCGGTTACAAGGGGCGATTGGGCATCTTCGAGTTGCTAAGCATGAGCGACGAGATCCGCGAGCTGATCATCCGCCGCACCAGCGCCAAGGATATCCGCGATCTGGCGTGCAATCAGGGAATGCGCCTGCTCCGCAATGACGGCCTGGTGAAGGTCCTCGGCGGCAGAACCACCGTCGAGGAGATTCTCCGCGTGGCGAAAACCGAATAGAAGGAAATGGAAAATTGAAAATTGAAAATGGAAAATGAAGAAGACGCCTACCTTCCCCAGTCCCCGCGCTCCCCTTCGGGTCGCCGCTAAACACCCTCGCGCCATTCCAAAAAGGCGGGTAGAACCCGCCCTACAGTCCGTTAACGTCTCCAAGTCAGCATTTTCCATTTTCCATTTTCCATTCTTCGGGTTGCCGCTGAACGGGGATTGTTTTCTGGTTGCTGCAATCGTCTGGGTTTCGGTGTGTACAAGAGGTCATCGGTGCGCGTAAAGTGTGCACTGGTGGAATGTTGTGCGGATTGACCTAAGTGCTTGATTCGGTTAGGGTAACCGCCGTATAAGACACGACGGGCGCACTGTGGGCGGTTTCCGGAAACCGCCAAGGGGCGAAGAAGGCGGTGGTGCGCCTATCCCCCGGCAGGTTATCCAGCCTACCCAAACCGGCAGGTCGATGATTCCGTCGCCAACGCCCCGGTGCGGGGTGAACTTTGGGGTTTGAGTAGAATGCCCACATACGCATACAGAGCGATAGGCCCCGACGGCAAGACTGTCGAGGGAACCCTGACGGCGGAAAACCAACAGACCGTCCTGCGAATGCTGGACGAGGATTCGCTGTTCCCGGTCTCGGTGAAAGAGGGCGGAGTCTCGCGGCGGGCGATCGGCAGCGGCAGGAAGCGAGTTAAGTCGCGACATGTGATTACGTTCTACAATCAAATGGCAGACCTGCTCCAGGCTGGGGTGGCAATGCTCCGCGCCCTGGATACGTTGGCACGGCTGACCACCAGCCCGGTGTTGTCGGAAGTGATCAAGGAGGTTCGCGAGGACGTCTCCGGGGGAACCACACTGGCGGA
>JAGLWJ010000655.1 GCA_023133475.1 Phycisphaerae bacterium
GATAGCTGATAGCTGATAGCTGATATGGTATACTAAGAACATCGCAAATTTGCATTCCTCAAGGGGGCAGAGGATGTCGGCGAAGGGGCACACATATCGCCCGGGCTTTACGCTGGTCGAGTTGCTGGTGGTCATCTCGATTATCGCCCTGCTGGTGAGCCTGCTGCTTCCCTCGCTGAGAGAGGCCCGCGAGCATGCCCGACGCACGGTCTGTGGGATGCATTTGCGTGGTTTGGGCACCTCCTGGGAAGTGTACACGATTGAATACGGGTCGCCCCCGCGACTTGCCCGCAGAGGGGTGGACATCAACTGGCGTTGTGCAGATGGCCCTCTCCACGACTGTGAGCGCTACGAACGGGTATCAATCCCTGGATTCGGGCCGGAGACGTTCGCGGAGTACGCGACGGCGAACAATGACAGCCAGGTATGGCTTTCCGCCTACCACTATCGCAACAAGCTCTTCCAGGTTTCCAACCCGCCCCCGGACGGCCCACTTCCGGGGCATTGGTGGAATTGGGGTTTGATGTGGGTATCGGGTGTGGTTGAGAATCCGCGGGTATTTTTCTGCCCCTCGATGCACGATCCGTTATTGGCCTGGGACACCCCGCTCAACCCCTGGCCCCCGAGTTTGGAAACCATGTGGCGTCCGGATCACCCCAACTGGGTGAACCATACAGCCTCGAGCTACGAGCGCCGTGCGGGCCTGTCCGGCGTGCCCTGGGATCAAATCCCGCCCCAGACCACCATCGCCCACGACATCGGTGCCCCCAAGGACACCAGCGCGGAAAATCCGCATGAGTTGGCTCACCGCGACGGAGGCAACGTGGTTTACCGCGATGGGCATGTCACTTATATTCGTAGCACCTACTTTGCCACCTGGTGGGACCCGGACACTGATGCCTGGGGCGAACCCGACGTCCGGCCTAAATTCATCGAATACCAGTATTGGCTGGATCGCGAAGGATGCTGGACTCCGCCCACCACAACAGGGGCGAACCCGCCCGGAGAAAAGCAACGCTAAGCCGGATTGATCAGTACCGCGACCATGAGGGAGCGGCCAAAGCTGTAGGGCGGGTTTTACCCGCCTTTGTAGCATGGCGTGGTGGGTTTGTAGCATGGCGTGGTGGGTGGAACCCGCCCCACCTCTGCTGGGTGGCCCATGGCTTTAGCCGTGGGGGACACGAAGAGCTCAAGGGTGATGTGCGAGTGAACCATGACACCATTATGGTCACCTACTACAATGCTCCCGCCGAGCTCCGCGTGCCGGGAACGTAGCTTCTATGGGAAACCTGTGCCAAAGACTTCTTCTTCGCTGTCCGGCCAACACCCGGTGGAGATGGCTCGGCTCACTGTGCGGTCAAGCGGTTTTGGGCGGATCCATCGGCAGGCGCCGCCACTGGTGATGGTTTCGCGTTCAACTGACCGCAACCAGCCAGCGGGGTTCCCGGCAGTGCATGGTCGGCAGCGGCGCCGTCCACGTTGCACATTGGGATGGGGCTGGCGGGCACTGCGGTTTTAGTTCGGATGTTCCCGCGCATGAGTCGTAAGGCCCACCCCAACGTCCACCGGATCGTTTGCGTCAGGCCCCACATGCCGAATAACTGCGTGAGGGCATCCGCGAGGTACAGCTTGCTCTTCGGGCGAACCAACGCCAGCAGGAAACGCAACGGATTGTAGAAGTACAAGTATGCCGCCATGATGTTGAATTGCTTCTTCCAGGGCTGTTTGTGCTTGGAGGCGACGACGTAGTTCGCGTCGATCATGTACGGCTCGACGCGTTTGCCGGCGACGCTCTCGTACGCCAGGCCCGACGTGAAGGCATCAGCGTACAACTTCGAGCCGGTCGCCGGCGTGATCATCAGAACCTGTAGGCTGATCGCCCCGGCCTTCCGCAGCAGTCGAGCCTGGTTGAGCAGCCCGTAGGGTATCGGCCCGCGCGTGATCAGCGGCTGGGTGTCGTGGTGCATCATCATCGGCATCGGGTTGATGCCGTACTTCTGCAACAAGTGGAATGCCTCGGTCGTTTTGTTCACACTCTGGCCTTTTTTGATAAGCGTGGCGGTCATGTCTTCCACGCCGATCCAGAGCGCGCGGATGCCGGCCTGCCGGGCGAGTGGCAGATGCTCTCTCAATTGCAGGGTATCGTGAACGGTGACCTCGGTTCCCCAGCGGATTCGTTTGCGCAGCGGACCGCCGTCGATTTCGGTGTGGGCCAGCGTTTCCAGGATATCCAGCGTGCGCTGCTCGTCGTTAAAGAAGTTGTCGTCCGCCCCGAAGAAATAGTGTAGGCCGTACTCGCGCCCGAGCTGAGCCATCTCGGCGGCGATGCGCTGCCCGCTCTTGACGCGGTACTGCCGCTGGTTGTACGCCGGGATCGGACAGTAGGGGCAGGAGAACTTGCAACCCAACGTCAGGACCAGAGAGCCGATCGGGCTATACTTGCGAATCCGGCTCGCCGGCAGTGCCTGCGAAGCCAACGTGGCCTTCCTGCTCGGCGGCTCGAGCAGTTGATACCCCAGCACCGAGTGCGGCAGTTCGTCGAGATCGCCCAGCAGGCGCTGGATGCCCGTGTCCACCAGTTCCTCCGCCATCCCTTCGCGGTTGGTTCGCGCATAGACCAGCCCGGGCACGTTGTCGAGTATGCCGCTGTTGCGGGCCCGTATGAACGTCATTCGTAGCGACTCGTCGTTCGCCCGGATCGCCAGCAGAATTTCCAGCAGGCTCAACAGGACGTACTCTTCGCCGGTCACCGCGACGTCCGCGCCCCACGGGTCGAGCGGGTCGGCACTGAAGACGTCCCACGGTTCGTAAATCGTCTTAGGCCCACCGGCGATGATCAGCGGGCGATGGGCGGGATCGATCCGGCAAGCGTCGCGGATCAGGGCCTCGCACTGAGCCGAGTGAATCTGCATGCTCGATACCATGAAGATGTCGGGGATGCGCCCGTCGAGGCGCATCTGCGAGGGCCGGAAGTGCCGGTTCCACTGCTGGAGCACGATACGAGTCTTGTTGAACCCGCAGTCGAGCATCGCCGCCCCGATGGCCCGCACGCCGGCGGGTGACATGCGCATGTCAGCGTGGATGAACGGCAGCATCCGCGTGCGGTGGTCGAAAGCATAGGCGATCACGCTTGTCAGGTCATGCCGACGGGCGATGTTCCGTAGGCGTTGCCGCAGGCCGAGCAGCTCGTTAGTTCTCAGTAGCTCATCACCACGTGCACGACGAGGAAGTTCCATAGTCAAATCGCTCCAACGATACAAACCAACCCGGAAGTATACCGTATTTCCGCGGATGGTGTGCCGGGGCGAAAAACAAGAACCTACGAGCAATCCAGTGCCGTTTTTGGCGGGGGGAGTCTCGTGGCATGGGTGCCCCACCCATTCGGGGACAACCCTTCGAATCAGCGTTGTAGGGCGGGTTCTACCCGCCTTCCTGGCTGATGATTGGGTGGCCCATGGC
>JAGLWJ010000656.1 GCA_023133475.1 Phycisphaerae bacterium
GCCGGGTGCCATGCCCACGCTTGCGTGGGCATGTATTGCGTGAGGATATTCTGGGCAGCCCTGGCACGTTTGGTCATTCCATCACGTCATCTGCCCTCTGCATGGCCACGTAAACGTGGACCATGCCACCCGCCACCCACCCTACGTCAGTCATCCCTGGTTGGTGGGTTTCACCTCGCTTTGCGAGGTTCCACCCACCCTACGCCCGACCCCGTTTTCATGGTTTCCCGGTGCCGCCGAAGGCGGCATGACCCCTGCCCGGCGAAGCGCCCCCTGCAACCACCATCCCAGCATCCCCGCCAATACGGCTCCACTGACCAAAGCCACGCACACCAACCCCGCTACACCAGCCACCACCACGTCACTGCCGGGAAGCGAAGCCGCAAACGCGAATACCAGCACATTACTCGCCGAACCCACCGCGCCGGCCAACATATAGACAATCTGGTGCTTACGCCCCCGCAGCAGCAGCCATATCACGTCAACCGACAAACCAGCCATGCCGCTGATGATGAGCACCAGCAGGCCGTGGGGGTTCCCGGAGAAAAGCTCGACCGCCCCCTTGAGCAAGCCGGTGATCGTGGCTGCCCCGGGCTTGCGTATCAGCCCCACCGCCAGCACCAGCCACAACACATGAATGCCGGCCAAAAACTGCATCCCGCCGGGCAAAGCCACCACCGCATGCGCGGCGGCGCGGATGATACTCAACGCCGCACTCGAGACGCCCCCCAACGCCGCCAGAGCAGCCATAATCAGCAACTCGTGCAAAGAGAAAAGATGACGCCGTGGTTTACTCATACCGGTTGCTATGAGCCGCTCTCGGGCTTGACCGTGATCCGCTGCGGATTCATCACCCAGTAATTCCCCGGCTGGTTCGGTGGAATCAGGCGTAGGGAGCAGGTCTTGTCGATCTCCGACAACCATCGGCCTTTCCCATCCTGCAACGCTATGATGGCTGACCGCATTTCTTTGAGTGTGGTGTGCATTTCGTAGCCGTCGACCGCTTTGACGATAAGTTCCATGGGTCCCGGTTTGATCTTGCTCGCCGCCAGCAACGATTCCAACGACGGGCCTTGCCAGCTCCCTTTCTTGTCCGGTTCATGGGTCTTGAGCATCATCACTTGGTCGATCCGGGTCATCTCCATGCCGGCCAACTGCTTGAAGCTAAAGACTCGCGGTTTGCCCAGGCCCGGGCCGGTCAGTTCCAGCGTGAATTCCACCCGCTGTGTCTGCTTCTCCGCCTCGGAAGGGACCTGTTGCCTCACCGCAGTAGCGTCGGCTGTAGCTGGATTATTGTAGTTTTCTTTCTTGTTTCTGCACCCGAGCATTACCGATAGGCATGCCACCGCACACACTACCTTAAAGTGATGTCTCATTAGAGTAATGTCCTTTTTGCAGCCAACTGTTGATGCGATATGTTTTGCCGGACATATCGCCGCGCCAAAAAAAAGCACACACCCGTGCCATCCGGAAAACACCCGATTGCCCATCCCGAGGTTTCCCGATTCGTGGTAAGATTATCTTGAAAAACATGGATGGGCAAGAGGTGTTGTCAGTTTTTTCTTGCAGAGAGGATGACCATCCGATCAGTGCCGCGACTGACCGCGGTGCTGATTTGGTTGCGGAGACGTCGTGATGGTGAGCCTCGTGTCGGCGAACCGGGGGGAAGGGAAAACGACATTCCTTCGTGCGTATGCGGCGCGGGTGGTTGATGGTGGGCGGTCTGTGGGCGGTGTTGCCTGCCCGGCGGTTTTCGAGAACGACCGGCGTATCGGTTATGACCTGATCGATTTGCGTAGCGGCAACCGTCGGTTGTTGGCCCGAGTGGTCAACTCACCGGAAACCGAACCAACGGTGGGGATGTATCGCTTTGACGCCACCGCAGTGGCAGAAGGGTGCGCCGCGATCATCACCGCAGTGCGCAACGGTCTGGATGTGATCGCGATTGACGAGGTCGGGCCTTTGGAGTTTCGCGGGGGCGGATGGGCTGACGCTTTGGAGCCGGCTTTGCGGGAGCACCGGGATGAGCAGGAATTGATTGTTGTGGTGAGGCCATCGTTGCTCGACGAACTGCCCATCCGGTTCCCATCGCCCTGGTGGGCGGTGGCTCGTTGCATTCGTCCTCCTTGGCCGGTGTCGATGCAGATGGGTGGCCCACCGCTTTAGCG
>JAGLWJ010000657.1 GCA_023133475.1 Phycisphaerae bacterium
CTTGCCTTCTTCAGTCTCCCACGTCTGCGTATGGCGGGCTGTGTCGGTCCGGCATGTTGTCCAGGTAGGCGGTGCCGATGTTGGTCGTATTGAACACTACCGGCACCTGGGCACCCCTCGATACGCCAGCGACCGCCTGGGCCGCCTCCCGCAATAACTTGTCATCCCACCCCCACAAGCCCGACGGCGTGGTGCGGAGCTTCTCCGTCGCGCTCCGGGCTCCCGGCATATCCACACCCAAAGACTCCTGCCGCTCAATGAATCCCTCAAGCAGCCCCCGCATTTCTCTCTCGACCAACTGTTCATCTGTGTGAAGAAGCTCTATCAACCACGGCGACTGACCCGACGCCCTTTCCCGATCCAGTCTCCGTTGCGCCGCTCGCCGCAACTGGGTGACATAGAACACGTCCATCCCCGTCATCGCGTCGGCGTAATCGTCTTTCGCCGACTGGACGCGAGACTCCCCGATTTGTGACGTAGCAAAATCCGCCATTTGCTTGTCAATGTCGGTGGCACTGACCCCCTGCATAGCTTTACGAGCCTCGACAGCCGCATCTCTCGCGGCGGCGGAGAATGCGGATTTGATTACAGGGAACTGCCCAGGCTCAAACCCTTGGCGCAATAGCTTGGCTTCCGCCGCCGGGCCGCCCGCCGCCGCCTGCGTAAAGGTTTGCTCAAGGACCTTCAGCAGTTCGGTATCGGACAATTGGTCAAAGTCGCCAAAGCCGAACTCCCCGGCCTTGCCGCCCAGGAAGTCTTTGGTGGCGGTCGATCCCCGAGCTACCTGTAAGATAGTGCTCGCCACCGTCGCCGCCTCGGCATCGTTTGATACTGCCTGCCTCGCCTGCAACAGCAGAATTGCCGCGTCGGTCAGTTCGCCTCCACCCGCCAGAAACGATTTAATCCCCTTACCCGCCAGTCCAGCCGTAAACGAGCCTGGGTCAGCCGACAGGCTCTTTCCCTGGGCAGCCAACACCCGTGCCAGTTCGAGTTTTATTTGTTCCGGGTCGGTGATGCCGGCGGCGGCAATCACTTCGAGGATACTGCCATACGTCGAGACGGTGCCGGTGGGCAATGCGCCGCCTACGCTTGCGGCAATCTCCAGGTTGCGTTTGAACGCTTCAGGGTCGGCGGCAGAATCAAAGCCGCCGGGGAGGGTTATGTCCGCGGCGATTCCCAGGGCTTGTGCTCCCTCCAGGCTCGGCATAATGGCGGCGATCCGCAACTGCATAGCGTCCTTCAAACGCTGTTCAAACCCCGCTTGAGACCAGTCCTTCCTCTGCGCCACCAAGGGCATTACTGATTCCTGGGCGGCGGTAGCAGAACGGGTCATGCGCTCTTGCAGCTCGACAATCTGCTCGAAGACCGCTTTGAGTTCATTGGTGACGGCGAGCACGCTTTGCATACCAACGAACCCGCTAAGGAAGCCAGCCGCTGCATCGCCTGCCCGGTCTAAGGCGTGCCCCATCCCGGTGAAGGATTCGCCCGCATCCTTGCTGGTCTTGCCCGCGTGCTCCGTCTTGTCGCCAACGTGTTTTGCCCCGTCGCCCACGCGATCGAGCGCCTGGCGGACGGCGTCGGCTCCGTGGATAC
>JAGLWJ010000658.1 GCA_023133475.1 Phycisphaerae bacterium
CCTACAGGGAAGGCGGGTGGAACCCGCTCTACAGGGAAGGTGGGTGGAACCCGCCCTACATGGAACTTGCATATTGCTCGTCGGAGGATTGCATGGCGCATTTCAACCTTAAGGATTCGGTGCAGCATGAAACCGGCAAGGCCAGCGCCTTGCTGATTGCCACGCTGTTTGGCGGCATGTTGGTGGTGTGCTCTTTTGTGGCGGAGTGGCTTTTCTCCGACTCGGTGGTGCGCACTGCGGATCAGGCTGGGGGTAATCCTTACTCCTCGTTGATCGCGTTTATGGGGGCGCTGCTCTTGGGCGCCCCGCTGGTCTGGCATGCGATGGTGCACCTGTGGCACGGCGAGAAGCATATGGACGAGTTGGTTGCGATGGCCATCGTCGCAGCTATTGCCCTGGGCGAGTATCAGGAAGCCGGGGTTATCGCGTTCTTCATGATCCTCTCGAACCTGATCGAGACGCGGACCGCCTTGGGTGCTCGGGCTTCGATTGAATCGCTTTTGCGGCTTACGCCGGACCAGGCTCATCGGGTCCTGGAGGACGGGGCTGAGGAGGTGGTGGAGAGCGCGAAGCTGCACTCCGGGGACGTGGTTCGCGTGCGCCCGGGGGATAACATCCCGGCAGACGGGATGGTCATATCGGGCGAATCCAGCATCAACCAGGCGAACATCACCGGCGAGTCGATAGCGGTGGACAGAGGTGAGGGGGACGAGGTCTTCGGTGGGACCAGCAACCTCACCGGGGCATTGGACATCCGGGTCACCAAGGCCGGCAAAGACGCCACCCTTGGCAAAGTGCAATCGCTGATTATCGAGGCGGAGGCAACTCGGGCACCGTTGGCCCGCCTGATCGACCGTTATGCGGGTTGGTATACCCCCACTATTCTGATGGTTGCGGGCATCGTGCTGTTCTTCGCCGCCGACAAGAAGGAAGGCCTGGAGCGGGCCATCACCATGTTGATCGTGGCGTGCCCGTGTGCTCTGGTGCTGGCTACGCCCACCGCGATGGTGGCGGCTTTGAGTTGTGCCGCTCGCTTGGGGATTCTGGTCAAGAATGTTGTGAACCTCGAGCACGCCCGCAACCTGACCGCCATCGTCCTGGACAAGACCGGGACGCTGACTACCGGGATACTGTCGGTGACGCAGATGAAGCCGGCACCGGGAGTGGACGGTGCCGAATTGCTTCAGGCTGCCGCCTCGGCTGAGCAGCTAAGCCGCCACCCCACCGCTCGGGCTTTGCTTGACGTAGCCAAGCAGGCAAAGATTCAGTTGGGCCAGGCTCGTGACTTCAAGGAGATCATGGGGCGTGGTGTGCGGGCGAAAGTGGATGACGACGTGGTGATGGCCGGCCGGAGCACCTGGCTGGCGGAGCAAGGCGTGGACATGAGCCTGACCAAAGACCCCGAGTATGCCGAGACCGAAGGGTTGAGTATGCTCTATGTGACACGGAACGAACGTTGTCTGGGTTGGATAGGCCTGGAGGACAAGACTCGCCCCGATGCCCGCCTTGCGATCGACGAGCTTCGCAATGTTGGTATCCAGAACCTGACCATGGTCACGGGTGACAAGTGGTCGGTTGCTCGCCGGGTGGCGGCTGAGATGGGTTGCACCGAGGTTCAGGCGGAGGTTCTCCCGGACGAGAAGCTGGCTTTGGTGGACGATCTCAAGAGGCGTGGGCACCAGGTATGTGTGGTGGGCGACGGGGTGAACGACGCACCGGCTTTGGCGGCGGGGCATCTGGGCATCGCCATGGGCGCAGCCGGTAGTGACGTAGCCATCAACTCTGCCTCGGTAGCGTTGATGAATAACGACCTGAACCGCATTCCGTTTTTGATCCGCCTCTCGCGCAAAGCCACCGCGGTGATCTGGCAGAATTTGCTGTTTGGGGTGATTTTCATCCTGGTGACCCAGTCGCTGGCGATCTGGGGTTCGCTCAAGCCCATGATGGCGGCGTTTCTGCACATGATCGCCACAACCGTGGTCATCTTTAACAGTGCACGGCTGGTGCGTTTCGGCGAGGAGTTGGAATCCCACCAAGCCATCGCGGAATCGGTTTCGACGGACACGGATTCCGGAGATCAACCGGCTGCGGCATCGCTTGCCACGGAATAGCTTTAGTATCCGCAGATTACGCAGATTACGCAGACTTGATTGGGCCGGGCTATATTCCGTCGCCCCCCACGGGGGCTGGTGCTCTGCGGCGAATTAGATGCGATTGCCCTGGGGGTGACGTAGAATAAGACCAAGGACTCATCTCGATGTGTGACTCCATCTCAGACCGGCGTGTTTTCATCCTCGGCAATCCCGAGAAGGGATCAGTGGCACTTGCCCTGAGTGAGCTGGAGAATTTTGCCTCCAGGCGTTGCAGGCTGGTTGGGGCTGGTTTGGGATTGGATGCGCAAGTTGCCGTCAAAGCCGGTGCGGAGGTGATTATCGTACTGGGTGGGGACGGGACACTGCTCGGTGTGGCTCATTCGTTGGGGGCGGAACATATCCCGCTGATCGGAGTCAACCTGGGGCGGCTCGGATTCCTGGCCAACTTCTCGGTCGAAGAACTGAAATCCCATTTCGATCGAGCGATCGGCGACGCGGAACTGATCGAGGAGCGACTGCAACTGGACGTCAACGTTTTCCGAGAGGGCCACCTGCATTTCACCAGCCGGGCAGTTAACGATTGTGTCATTCAGGCCGGCCCCCCTTTTAGAAGCATCGAGCTTTCCGTTTTTCTGGACGGGCAGAGGTTGACCAACATTCGCGGGGACGGCGTTATCGTTTGCACGCCGACCGGTTCCACAGCCCACAATCTCTCCGCCGGCGGCCCTATTGTGCAGGCGGGCGTTCATGCCATTCTTCTGACCCCGCTGTGCCCCCACTCGCTGACCCATAAACCGCTGGTGGTCGAATACAACTCGCGGATCGAAATCGTCGCCAGCAAAATCAACCCTGAGAGCATGGCCATAATCGACGGGCAGGTATCCTGCTCGCTGGAGCCGGACGACCGGACGGTGATCACGCGATCCGCCGTGTTGCTGAGACTGGTGCGTAATCCGCTTTACCCTCCCTGGAACAAGCTGGTCACCAAGTTCCGCTGGGGTCAATCGCCTGAATAAAAGTCCAAGGTCCAAAGTCCAAGGTCCAAAGTCGGCGTGGTGGGTTACACCTCACTCCGTGAGGTTCCACCCACCCTACGTCTGTAACGCCGCCAACCCCACATTTTCCATTTTCCATTTTTCATTCCCTGATTTCTGTAAGGATTTGTTGAGAACTCTCGAATAGTCTATTGGATGGGCACGGTGTAGTGCCCGACTTGTCCAGGCGATAGAGCGGGAGTAGAATCATACAGTGCGGTGAGGGATTTCCGATGGGCGTTTCGAGGAGTCTTATCCATTTGCGGTGCCAGGTGCTGGTTTGGGCAGCTTTGCTGATGCTGCTCTCCGCGGACTCGATCCGGGCCCAAATCATTGGCGATGTGGTCAGTGTCGGGTTCAACATGCGGGGCGGCGGGATGAGCGGCCGCCGCGTGCGGATCGGCACCTGGACCCCGGTTGTGGTCCAATTGACGCTCCAAGGCCAAACCCAATTCAATGGGCAACTCCGCGTCCGCCAGTCCGACCGGGACGGCGACTTCTGCTACGACTACCAGGACGTGCTGCTGCAAGTGGGGGCCGACGGAACCGCCACACGCCGGTATACCTTGTACGCCCTTCCGGCGGTAGGCCCCGATGGGGCGGTGGACATCGCGATCGAGTTGCTCAACGAGGACAACGAGGTCGTCAAAATGGTGTCCGGTGGTCGGCGGGTGAGCGTTCTCAGGCCTGATCCCGAGCCGGTGGTGCTCGCGGACGACGAATATCTGATCCTTTATGTCGCCACGTCGATGGGCAAAATTGCGTGTCTGTCGGAGATGAAAAGGTTCTCTGCTCTTCGTATGATAAATATCGCCCACATAACCCCCGAGCAGATTCCGGACCGCTGGCAGGGATTGGAGGCGGTGGATTGTGTTGTCTGGGACGAGGCAGACCCGGACGCGATCACCAACAAGGCTGAGGCACGGCTTAATGCCCTGGCGGAATGGGCTC
>JAGLWJ010000659.1 GCA_023133475.1 Phycisphaerae bacterium
TGCCGGGTGCAAAAGACCCCACCTTAATGGTGTCGTCCTCTTCACCGGTACGCACCGTCAAGACGGCTCCAATGGCTCGGATGTTCACATCGTCCGCACCCTCGCCGGTGTTCACTGCCGTGTCGCCGGCCGTGGTCTCTACCAGCACCACGTCGTCGCCGCCGTTGGTGTTCAGCGTGGTGTCTGATGCGTGGGTACTTTCAATGGTGAAGTTGTCGCCGCCGGAGCCCAGGTCTACCTCCAGAGATTCGATATCCCCATAGGTTATACCGGTCGCCATTCCTAAACCGGTTACGGTCGTGGCCGTCAATACACCTGTTTCAGGGTTGACGTTTCCGGTATCATCCAGATGAAGCGTATCGGCCCCGCCACCGCCCAGGATGGTCACTGTGCCCAAAATAGTGCTGAGGTTGCGGCCGCCTGTAGGAACCGGGCTGCCCACGGTGATGGTATCGGAACCTGCCCCGGCATTGAATGTCGTGGTGCCGTCGTGAGTGCTTTCGATGGTGAACACATCGTTGCCGGCACCTAAGGATATGTTCAAAACTTCCATACCGGTATATGTCAGGCTGGAAGCCATGCCCAAACCGGTAAGCCCGGCATCGTTCAGGGTGCCGATACCGCCATCCATATCGACAATGTTCAGGGTGTCGTCACCCGTATCCCCGGACAGAGCCAAAAGAGCGCCGATATCATTAACCGTTCCAAGATTCGCCGGCGCGTCCGAGCTAACATTGAGCGTGTCATCACCCTCGCCCGTGCTGATCGTTGTTTCCGCACCAATAGCCCGGACATTAAGGACATCCTCCCCTCCACCGGTGTCCATATCCAGGACACCGCTCGTGGCCAGTATGGTGATAATGTCCGTATCCGCTCCGGTATCCAGAGTGGTCGCGCCGGTATGGGTGTCCAGGATCGTCACTGTGTTGGTGCCGCCCGCCGCATCCAGGGTCAGATGGGCAAACTGGTTGTAATCCACACCGGTTTGGCCGGAAATGTCGATGGTCGCTGAATCCAGCGTGACGTCATCGGGACTGTCGGTGAGATTCACCGTCAGCGTGTTCGCAGAGCCGGATCCGCCGTCAACGGTTAGACCGCCGGTGACGATGGGGTAATTCAGGGTAACTGCGTCGTCGTCGGCACCGCCCAGCAGAGACACCGCACCGGTGACCGTGGTGCCGGTAAGTGTGATCGTGTCATCGCCGCCGGCCCCGTCCACGGTCAGGTTTTCGACATCGGTCAGGTCGATGAACGTTCCATTAAAAGTGACGGTGAGGTCCTCTACGGCAATGGTGTCGGCCGCAGCCGTACCGTTGATGATCACGCTGTCGCTGGCCGACGGTGCGCCGCCGTCCACGTTAATCGTGGTTGCAGCACCGTCGGTCATGTTGACGGTGATGATATCGTCCCCATCGCCGCTGTTCACATTCACGGTATCCGGGAACCCGGATGCGGCTTGATTCACCGTAACCGAATCCAAACCGCCAAGTGTGTTGAGGGTCAGGGCTTCGATATCCTGATACGCGGTCAACTGGCCGTTGCGGTTTACCACGGACGCGTCGGCGACTACAGTGTCAGAGGCATTGGTCAGGTTGAACACCAGGGTGTCCTCGCCATCCGCTCCGTCCACAACGCCGCTGATGACACCGGTGCTGTCAAAGATAAACGTATCTGCGGCCGCGCCGCCCATGAGATTCTCCATGCTGGAGAAGGCGAACACGCCGTCGATATCACCCTCGTTCACGCCTGTGATGTGCCACGTGCTTAGTGCGTCCATCAGCGTGTCCACGGCGCTGCTGCCGATCACCTCCTCGATGCCGCTGAACGTGCCGCCGACGGCCGTGGTCGTTCCAGCGGTCACATTGACGTTTACAGCCCCGGTACGCCCGGAATAATCCAGCACGTCGTTGCCGATGCCGCCGTCGAGATCGCCGGAGACACCAACACTGTTATTCGTAAATACATACGTATCGTCCTGGTCGCCGCCGCTGAGGTTTTCTACGCCGGTGAATACAAAATCGACCGGGCCGGTAACCGTACCCTCATTCATCCCGGTCAGCGTCCAGGTGGTGTCACCGTCCGGACCGTAGATGTGGTCGCTTCCGGCCTCCCCGTTGATGACCAAGCTTTCCAGAAGCGGCAGCACACTGTTCACGAAAACCTGGTCGTTGCCGCCGGAGGTGTTCAGGGTGAGTGTCAGCGTACTGCTCAAATCCACGATCGCACCGTTGATGGAGAGCGTGGCGCCGTCAATGATGAATATGTCCGCGCCATTGGTACCCGAAAAGGTCAGGTACGGAGACTGGGCATTGTACTCGATGTTCTCGATGGTGTTATCGTAATGGATCTGCCTGTTAGTGGTGGTAGTAAACAGGTCGGCGCCCGGGGTGCTGCTGGCGGGAACAACCAGGGTGTCGATGTTGGTGTTGTTCCCCGGGAAGGGGCCTGTGTCATGAACGAATACGTCTCCCGGCTGGGCGCCGGTGTAAACGTCGTAGGTGTCGGAATTGTCGCCGCCGTCCAGATGGGTGGTGCCGACAGCCGTGTCGTACAGGGTCATCGTGTCGTCACCCGCCATGCCGGCAATGCGGAGTACTTCCATGCCGGTGTAGTCGAATTCCCTGCTGTTGAGCAGCACGGTGACCGTGTTGATTTCAAACACATCCGCGGAATTCGTACCGATGAAGGTCAGCTGGTCTTCATCGCCTGAGCCCACACCGCTGTCACCTACCGTGGCCTCGTTCAGGTCGCCGGCATGAACCGTGATCTGATCGGAGCCGCCGCGACCGTCAATGGTCACCGATCCTGCCCATCCGGAAACAGCTATGAGGTTGCCGCTTTCCCCGCCGAAGATTTCCGCATCGGAAACGTTTTGGAGCAGCATGCCGCCGCCAACCGGGGTGCTGATCTTGTCCGGACCCAGAGTCCAGTCCACATCGGCATCGGCGACCAGGCGGTCGGTGCCTGTACCGCCGTCATAGGTGAACGCACCCGTGATCCGGGTGTAGTAATTGTCTTCCTCGCCGGGTGGAATCGAGTCGCCTTCGTTGAGGCTGCCGAAATCGCCGGAGATATAATCGTCCACGGCCGGCGGTTTCAGTTTGCCGGACAGCGTCGTCAGGAGATCGTCACCTGCCCCCGTGGCAACTGTGAAGTTCTCCATTCCGTACGCGGTCAAACCATCTTCCTCGATGGTGATGGTGTCGTCCCCGGCACCGGTCTGAATGGTCATGTCCTTGATGTCGAAGAAGTGAAAATCCACCGTTTCGACACCGCCCAACGTACCGGACACCGTGTTGGCATGGGCGCCTTCGATAAGCAGTTCCTGCCGTTCCGGCACGGTCACGGTAATCGGCGGGGAGACATCCCGGATAAAAGCATACCCGGTACCTGAAGTATTGATCACACTTGGCGTGGAATCAAAGAAATCTCTTCCCACGAGTTGTGGAGCGCCCAATACGGCCAAATCTCCGCTAATGGCGACCGAATACCCAACGAAGTCGCCGTAGCTGGCATCGGAGCCGAACAAGGGATCCCGAACGGTTTCCGTACGCCACTGCCCGTCTTTCAATCCAAAGGCAAATGCTTCGCCTGCAGACTCCTTGGTCGTTCCGTCATACGTGTGGTCGCGTCCATAGGCGCCCACAACGATGCGCTCGCCATCGATGGCCACATCATGGCCAAAGAAGTCATCCGTGGAAGCTTCCGTTTCCAGATCGAGCCTGGTCATCTGGGTCCAGGTGGCCGCAGCCCGCTCGAATACATACGCGGCGCCGACATCTGTCTGACCGTTTCCGTCGGCCAGGGGAGAGCCTACCACGGCAAAATCACCGCTAAGATCCACAGAGGTGCCGAAGCCGTCGCCGACAGCGCCATCATCGGCGGTCAACGGGCTGCCCTGGGCCGTCCAGGTACTGCCGCTGGCGGTGTAGACATATGCCGCCCCCGTGCCGCCGTTGGCATCGGGAGCGCCCACAACGGCCGTATCATTGTCCACAGCCACTGCGGTGCCGAATTCGGTATTGGCGCTGCCGAACAGCGTATCCTGGTAATCCCAGTCGCCGCCTTCCAGGGCATAGACGTAGGCTGCGTCAGCCCCGGGGATGCCGATGATGCTTATGTTGCCGTCAATATCCACGGAGGTGCCGAGCTGATACCCGCTCACACCATACCGGGCGGCCAGGGGGGTCCAGCTGACGCCCAGCCGCTGGAACAGGTAGGCAGCGCCGCTGCCGTCGTCCTTGTTCGGCGCGCCCACCACCAGGAGGTCTCCGCTGATGGCCACACTTGCGCCGAACTGATCTTCGAGTTCGATGCCGTTGGCCTGGACGGTT
>JAGLWJ010000066.1 GCA_023133475.1 Phycisphaerae bacterium
AGCGATGGGCCACCCACCAATCAGTACCACCAATCAGTACCGCGACCGTAAGGGAGCGGCCAGCCCGGGTGGTTATTGGGCAAACCCCAGGTTAAAGCTCGCGAAATCCTCCAAGTCCACGTCAAGGTCAATATCAAAGTCAAACGTGCCGAGGCATTGCTGCGCCGTAACCGATGCCGGTGATGGAGCGGCTCCGGGGCCGGCCATGCAGTCGGCGAAGACCGCGTAGTCTGCCAGGTCCACGTCACCGTCGCCGTCGAAGTCGCCGGGTGTGGGCAGTTGGTTCATCTGAATAATGGATTCGACGTTGGCCTCCTCACCCATTGCGTAGTTATCGTACTGGAACAGGGTGAAAACCCCGTCAGGTGTAATCGTCCCCAGGATAGTGCCCTTCTCGCCGTAGACCGGAATCACGTTGTCCTCGAAGCCGAGCATGCGTTTCGAGTTGGAAGGCCAAGCCTCGAAGAAGTTGTAGCGCCCCAACGGCAACTCCCCACTCGGATCATTGCTCATGCCTATCGACATGTTGCCCGAATCGTCCAGCGTGAGCATGATCGGCAACTCGGTATCGTAGAAGTGGAGTTCGGGGGTCACGGTTCCGTTGTCGTGCACCCGCGACCCGATCTGACGGGATCGCCCCTTGACGGAGGGGACGTAGGTGCACAGGCTCAGCTCGCTGCTGCTCACCATCCCCGCCAACTCTCACCCTCACCGTTGATAAGCGCCATCATCATGCGGTCAGCCTGTAGCGAATCGGCTGCGCCGGGGGTCAAGCTCAGGCCGTAAAAGTCTGCCGAAACCGGGCCGGAGGCGTCACCCCACCAGTTCCAATTGCGGATTTTCATGGGGAAGCCGTCGTCGTTCCACGCCTGAGCCGTCACGAAAGAGGTCCCATTCACCTGCATGCCGGCAAACCGCCCACTGTCATAATCGACCTGGCAGACCACCGGCGAATCCCCCGGTGCCGACGTAACGATAACCTGCTCATAGTCAGCCGCACGGTTCCAGGTCAGTACGTTGGAACTGGATACGCTGTCGTGGATGTAGTCCAGCTTGCCGCCCGAGTAGGTAAAGGCCATGTCCCGGATCGCCCCGCCAACGTCAATCGAATCGTCGCAGTCGTTATCCTTGCCCTCGGACATGGTCAGCACCCTGCCATCGCTGTCGTAAGTGACGTTCTCGACGATGTATCCCCATTCCGCCGCCCCGTTCTCATCGAAGTCCTGGTATGCCATCCGGGTTAACCGCCCGTTGCAGTCGTAGCCTACGTCGGTCTGGTTTATGGTGGTCGCTTTGTCAACAAGACTGCTGTACTTGGTCCGCCCGGGTCGCTTGCGGAGGGCCTGCGGTCCGGTCTCGGGGTAGTTCAGCAGTTCGACCTGGTTCTGTTCCACGTCATCGACCGAGCGGATCACCCTGGTGAGGTTCCCGAGCTGATCATATGCCAAAGCCAACCCCTCGGGCACTCCTGTCGCACCGCCCACGGAATCCTTCGTTTCTATTGTCACGATGGTTAGCCGGCCAGCCGCGTCATACTCAGCCGCGGCGGTTCGCGAGCTGCCGTCCGGCGTTGGGTAAAGGGTCAGGCCTTCCCACGGTTCGCCGGCTGAGAACAGGCCGCAGTGGAACTGGAAGTACTCATCGGGAATCGAAGACTCGGTGCGGAAACCGCTGGACGTGTCTTTGACCACAAAGCCCTCGGTGATACCGAAGGCACCTGGTGGATCGGGATTGTCCTTGGACAAGAGGATCCCAACCGTCCCATTGCCCGGGTCGGTCACCTCAAAGCCGTAACCAATGTCCACCTTGCCGTCGCCATCGAGGTCCGGGCCGCTGATGGCAAACTCCCAACCGCCGCGGAGGTCGACGTCGAAGATGTAGTACCCGTCCGTGCCCGGAACGAACCCGGGCAGGGTGACGGGAACACAGGCCTCCTCGGTCGCCATTGTGAAAACACCACCGTTTTCGCCGCTGTAGAAACGCATGATGATGGTGATCGGGTCGGTGCTGTTGGTATAGTACCCGATCTCGATCCCATCGACCTGCGTTCCATCAGCCACATCACCCCAGTCAATGAACTCATACCCCGGCTGCATCCCCATATAGCTGCCGTACCCACCGGGTCTGGGATAGAACCCTCCGCCGAAGCCCAGATACGAGCCCTGTCCCCACGGTCTGGGATAAAACCGCCCCCCAAAGCCGAGGGGATTGGGAGAGTATTCCCCGCTGTCCATCTCGTACGAGCCAGCCCCATAGATGTCTGCCTGCGCCACGGGCAGCGCCAACCACAACACAATCACACACGATACAACGATAGCCACTGTGCTTGACAAAACCTGCGCCTTTGCCATGACGTTTCCTCCTTGCTTTATTTACCACCCCAGCAATTGATTTGTACATGCCCGACCGGCAATGGTCCGACCAAGCGTTCCATTCAACCTTGCATTTTAACCATTCTCGCCGTGGAATGCAAGAGGTTTCCCTCAACTGTGGGTGGGTGGCAGGGCAATCGCATCTGAAAAATGGAAAATGGCTGTAGAGCAGATTCTACCCACCGCACGGTGCCGCAACGGCGGGTGAAACCCGCCCTACAACGATGATGCACCGTTTTCGCCGTTTTTCACGCTTCCTTCTACGTGCTCCCATCTACACGCTCCCCTTCGGGTCACCGCTA
>JAGLWJ010000660.1 GCA_023133475.1 Phycisphaerae bacterium
CCAATCGTCATTAGGGGCGATCTCCATGACTTGCTCCAGAACGTCCGCCGCCTCAAGACGCTTTATCTCACCAGCTTCGGGTTCACCAAGAAGCGCGTCCACCAGATTGTGGTGGCAAGCCAGGCGAACGTTGATAGGCCAATCGCCCTGAGCACAGGCCCAACGCCCCACGGCGATCCGGGCGGTGACATGCCCCTCACGCCGCAGCCATTCCATCACGGACCTGTAGACCTCGTGTGGCGGTCTGACTGCGGCGCGCTCCTCGATTTCAGCCTCCAAAGAAGCAACCGGGTTCGCCAGCCACTCTGGCGTCCGACGTGCCTCCGCTTCCAGACACTCGGCGCGATCGGCGGCGACTGCGGACCGGGAGTCCTCCGGGTAATCAACAGTTAATTCGCGTAGCTGCTCGGCGGCTGCGGCGGGTTGCCCCGTCCAGGACAGGTTCTCCGCCGCCAGCCACAGCGCCTCCGCTGCCCAACGGGTCCCGGCAGCCTCCGCGACGCAACGCTCCCACGCCGCCGTGGAAGCACCCCAGTCATCCAACGCACGATGGGCCCAACCGATCCTGAGCAGGGCGCGGCCGGCATCTCCGTCGCTCTCGGCAAGCTTCGCAGCCAGCTCATAAGCACCGACAGCCTGTTCCAGCCATTCGCGTCGCGGTTTATGCCCCATTCTCCACTGGGGATTGAACATGGGCCCCGCGTCTTCGTGGGCAATGCTGACGTGGCTTAGGTCCAACGGGGCGAGGCAATCGGCAAGGCGCATCGCGATTCGAGCGCTGTATGCGTGTTCTGTCCCGAACTCCTCCAAAAACATTTGATATGCGGCAGCCGCCCTGTCGAATTGCCCCGATGCCGCCGACGAACGGCCGCACATAGCCAGCAGATCCTCACGGGGAAAGGAATCCTCTCCCGCCAGATTCGCTTCAACTTCGTCTTGCTTATCCTCCAAGGTGGAGACGGTGACCGCAACGGGGGATCGTGGTTCATCAGGCAACGGGTTAGGCGTGTTGTGAGCCTGAGGGGCGGTTGACATATTCGCCTGGGGCACCAGCCTTGCCTTTTCCGTTTCTTCGGGCACCCCCTCCAATGCCGGTTGTTGGGGGACAACGTGAGAGGGCGTCTCACCAGTCTCCGCCGCCCTGTTGGCGGTGCCCGGATGCCTCGTTTGTGCCGAGCCATTTGTAGCGAACCGGGACGGTTTTCTATTTTCGTTTCCTCCGTGCACGGCAAGAGTGGCTATCAGGGCACCCAGTCCCAAAACACACAGTACACCAACGATACGTCTCACGGCAATGCCCTCTCGGATGTGGGTGACCGATGGTCGCTCGATTGGAAAGCAGGCGAGAAGGATAGAAGCTCTGAATCTGGATACGGTCGATGCGAGTGCATGAGCCGATTCTGCCCCCAGCCAGTTGAACCCGGTTATCAGCCGAAATTCCCCGTTTATTGTCTCCGAAACAGCCATTGTAGCAGAATCCGTCTCTCAACTGCAAGCGTGCATGACATACCTGTAGGCAACGAGCAAGGCACTCCCTTCCTTCTTCTCTGCGGTCTCTGCGTCTCTGCGTTCATAAAAAATGGAGCGTGACAAACTGAGAAACCGGCGCAATCACAGTTGTAGTGCTAAAGCGGTTGCTCCACCTCACCGAAGAAGTCAGCGGCAGTGCGCGTGGAGAACCAGTGACAGCCGATGCGGCTAATATGGGAGAGCATCGTGACCGGCAAAAAGCCCTATAATAGCTCCAACAGCTCGGCAAACTGGACGGTGCATGCTCAAGAGGACGAATCCGCCGAGGACCGGCTCGATGCACTACTGACCGTTCACCAGTGGCGTTCCAGGCAAAGGCTCGAAGACAATGCCGCGGCTGCCCGCAACTCACGCATCGACGCTTTCCGCCACAAGTTGTGTGACGAATTGGCCCCCGCCTTCGAGGAGATCAAGCAAAAGTACCGCGATCAGGACATCAAGCTGGACTTGGATGCCTCTGATTTCCTGAGCGGCGGGCGCAAGCTGGTCATCGAATTCACCGTGCAGTCTCACTCGGTGTATCTCGACGGAACGGTAATGGAGTCGGGGATTGCCTTCAATGAAATCCGCTCTGTTGGTGGCGTGCCCGGGGCGATTTGCAGTGGCCCGATGCTGGCGACGCGACAACTGACCAGCAGGGGGTTTCGCGAGTTCGTCTGCAATCACATTGCTTTGCTCGTGCGCTCAATCCTGCGGCAGAAGCGATAGCAAAGAGCTATCACTTCAGTCCAAATTCCAAAGTCCAAGGTCCCGCTGATTCCTGACTTTGGACTTTGGACCTTGGACTTTGGACCAACTGGCGGGTGGAACCCGCCCCTGGACTTTGGCACTTTCACACCTTTTTCGACCACGGACCTTAGCTGACGAATTCGGCTCCGACGTAACCAGCCCTGGGAGAGGTGCGATAGCCCCTCTTGCGTCAATGCCGCCATTCTGCTATCTAGTTATATAACTAGATAGCGAAGGGAGGCACGCTCATGGGATACCCAACCAAGGTCCAGCTCATTCGGAGGCAGGCGAGCACGCAGTGGTACGTCAACCTCCCATCCGCCGTGGCTCGCGCCCTCGAGCTCGAAAAAGCCGAGGTCGTCGAGTGGATCATCCAGGATAAGTACCACCTCGTGCTCAAGCGGGGCGGGGCGGTTAAGGCCGCCGCTGCGGAAAAAAAACGATGACGCTCGCCGCAGCTTGGCTGGCGTTGTGGGACGAGACACGCGAGGTGTTTCGGCAACAACGCGTCTGGGAACGCGCGCGGCGACTGGGGCTCAGCCAGCTTGCATGCCTCGAACGCCACACGGTGACCGGGCTGCTGTGTTCCTGCGGGCGTCAATTCGTGGACTGGTCGGCTGACTACCGCCTCTTCTCAGAAGATAAGTGGGAGCTGAACGCCTTATTCCGGCCAGTAATTCGAGGCGCACTGAATCTCCAGCCTGATCCGAATCGTCTCGTGGTGGCGATTGACGACACCCTGCTTCGCAAGAGTAGTAGGAAAACGCCCCCAAGGACGAATGGACCGCCTATCGAGAGACGGTCAAACAGAAGAACCTCAATGCCGCGGCTCGCAGAATCATGGGAGAGCTTCGCCAAGAGCTCGATACCGTGCATCAGGCCCCAGATTGCCACTTGGTACTGGTGGTCGATGGCAGTTATACCAACAAGACGATCCTGCGTGGGTTGCCGCCCAACACCACGCTGATAGGGCGTATCCGGAAGGACGCCACGCTGCACTTCCCGCACGAACGATTGCCACGGCGGTATCCTGTACCGTCAGCCAGCGTACCTGATCT
>JAGLWJ010000661.1 GCA_023133475.1 Phycisphaerae bacterium
AAAGAAACATGAAATCAACAATGACCTTTGCACTGATTGGTGCGCTGGGGCTACTGATGTCCCAGGCCCAGGCGGACAACCGGGAGGCTGTCGGCACCGCCTTTACCTATCAAGGAAGGCTGGAGCTAGACGACAGCCCAGTAGACGGCCCCTGCGATTTCTATTTCGAGCTGTGGGACGTTGAATCCGGCGGCAGCGTCAATCCCAACTGCATCGCAACGTACACACCAGAAAACCCAATCACCGTAACCGACGGCCTATTCACGGTGGTTGTGGACTTCGGCACCGGCGTCTTTGAGGGCGATGCCTACTGGCTCGACATCTCCGTCCGCTGTCCGCCCGGTGGTGGCCCCTGGGCTCCGCTTCCTCCCCGCCAGCGGCTCACGCCAGCGCCGAACGCGCTGTACGCTGGCAATGCCGGTGACGCGGATACGCTGGATGGATACCACTCAGACCAGTTACCATACGCGGAATCAGGGCACAACCACATGGGTGAAATCTGGGTGGGCCTTGGGCATGGCCTTTATATTACATCCGAAGGTCCATCTGAGGACACCTTCTGGGCTTCAGGGGGTAGGTCCGGAGTCATGGGATTTGCCTCCGGCTCGGGTTGGCACTTCTGCCGAGGGGTTTACGGAGCTGCAGACGGTCCTGTTGCCAACTACGGGGTGCTTGGTGCGACTAGCCAGGGCGGCGACGACGACTATGGCGTCTACTACATTGGTGGTCTGGGTGGAACCGGGAAGATGGGAACCAGCCAGCCGCATCCCCGTGATGCGTCAAAGGAGGTCCACGCATTCTGCATGGTGGGCAACGAATCCGGCACATACTTCCGCGGGTCGTCCAAGTTGGTCAACGGTAAGACCGTTATCGACGTTCCGGAGGAGTTTCGGTTGGTCACCGATTGCGAAGGGCTCACGGTTCAAGTGACGGCTATGGGACCCAAGGCCAACTTGTGGATCGAATCGAAGAACCTTGAGCGCATCGTTGTCCGTGGCGAAGAAAACGTGGAGTTCGACTACTTCGTGAACGGCGTGCGCCGCGGCTATGCTGACGTGCAACTGATTCGCGAAAACCATGCCTATGTCCCCGAGGTTCGCGGTGTTCCTTATGGGACCCAGTATCCCGAGGCTTTATGTAAGATTCTGGTGGACAACGGCATCCTCAACCCGGACTACACGCCCAACGAGCAAACGGCTGCCCGGCTGGGGTGGACGCTGAAGGAACCACACGAGAAAGATACAATTCCCCACGTTGGCCCCAATGGGGACCGCGCTGTCGATCAATCCGGCTTGGGCCAAGTTGCCCAGTTCGGAGACGATCAGGTCTCAACCACACACACACCGGAGGTGCAAGATGAAAACTGATACATTTCGACTTTTTGGCACGATGACTTTGTTGGTCATCCTGTCCGCAAGCCTCGCGCAGGCGGACGACGGCTTCAGTCTAACCTGGTACACGATAGACGGCGGCGGCATGACCTTCCATGAGGGCGGCGGCTTCCGCCTTGGTGGCACAACCGGTCAGCCCGACGCGGGCGTCGTACACAGCGGTGGCGGCTTCACCTTGACCGGCGGCTTCTGGGCGCTTCAGTCGTGCGCCGCACCGAGCATCTCCAGCCACCCCGACAGCCAGACGGTCTGCGAAGGTGATCCCGTCACATTCTGCGTAACCGCCGGCGGCACTTTGCCGCTCAGCTACCAGTGGCGAAAGGATGATGAAAACATTGCTGGAGCTACGGAGAGTTGTTACACCATTGACCCGGTAGTGCCCAGTGACGAAGGCATGTACGATGTTGTCGTAACCAACGCTTGCGGCTCCGTCGGCTGTAATCCGGCGACGTTGGTCGTTGACCCGTTACCGGCCATCACGGAACAGCCCGCGCCCCAAACTGCCTGCGTAGGCGGCCCCGCGACGTTTACGGTGGTGGCGTCTGGAGCCATTAGTGCTACCGCGATTGACACCATCGGTTCCACGGCCAATTCGAGTGCCGGCCCGCGACTTCGCGGGAATTCCTACGCCGTTACCACGACGACGAAACTCACGGAAATCGAGCATTTCCTGCATATTACGGATTCCGGCTCCATCAAGTTTTACGTCTATGAGGCTGATACGAGCGCTGGACCTTACACCCTCATCTTCGAGACAACGGTGCCCGAGTCGGGAACCGGCCAGCAGTGGTACTCGTCCGGTCCTTTGGACATTACGTTGCAAGAGGGTCAGTTTTACATCATCGGGGCGGGGTGGCCTGACTCCCACAGTTATTATTGGGGTGGTTCACATCCGCAGGCCACCGCATTCGGTGAGTCGGAGCACGGATTTGCCACCAGCTATCAGGACCCTTTGCCTAAGCATCCAACCCCGAGTTCCAGTTTGCTACAGCACCAACGGCTAACCACCTACCAGTCGCCGTACCAGTGGCGCAAGAATGGTGAGAATCTGGAGGATGGGCCGAACATCAGCGGGACCACCACCGACACATTGGAAATTGATCCGGTTGCGCTCGACGATGCCGGCGAGTACGACGTGGTCGTAGCCAACGAATGCGGCTCGGTCACCAGCGATCCAGCCACGTTGACCGTGAACGTCCCCGGCTTCGGCGATTGGGATGAAGATTGCGACGTGGACTTGGTTGATTTTGAGCAATTTGTGGCGTGTATGACGGGTCCAGACGGTGGGCCGATTGGCGAGGGATGCGACGTTTTCGATTTTGATGTTGCCGACGATGACATCGATATGGCAGACTTCGCTGCATTTCAGGAGGCCTTCACTGGCCCGGCTGGTCCCTGACCAGCCAAACCATCCGTGAACCTTTCAGGCCGCCTTTCGGGGCGGCCTTCTTTATGCTCGGATTCGGGTTGCCCCATACCTTCCTAACACATGTCCCATCGGTGGCCGGTTTTGGGTGCCCCCTGACAGTGAATAACTTGCCCCCCAACGTCCCATACCCTGTTCTATCACCGCCGTTTTTTTCTTGGCGATTGTCATCGGATGGCCGATCTGTCCAGGCGGGGGGCAGCAGGAACCTCGGTCAAACCCTGTACGAGGTTGTTCGATGAGGTCGGATGGGCTTGTCAGCGTCGGTGTTGCGGCAGAGATGTTGTCCGTGTCGCCCAAAACCGTGCGTCGGTGGGATGATCGACTCCATCCGTAGCGTGAGGCAAAGGGTTATCGGTGGTACTCACCTGAGAAACTGCTGGAATACCCGGACACTTCACAGGTTGTCGGTGCCTGCGCCACTGTGAGCGTGACAGGCAACTCGGACGGCGTCGATGTCCCGCAGTGCGCGATCCAATCGCGACAGGTATTCTTCGGCGTCTATTTCGTCGTCGGCTTCGCGACACAGGAACAGGAACAGTGTGTCCCCGGCCTGCTCGGCGCGCCGCGCGAATGCGCCAATGAGCTCGCCTGGATGGGGCGGCTCGATCGGCAACAGATCGTTGTCGGGGTAGGCCTCGTAGAGGACGCGCGCTGCGATCGTGGACCACTGGTTCTGTGCGGTCATCAGTCGCCTCCTTCCGTCTGTTTCAGTTCAGGGAACGCCCAGCGACTGATGGCCGCCGCGTCGTCCTGGAGCGCGTCCAGAAGGTGGATGACTCCCGACAGCGCGTCCGCCTCAGCCGAGCCTTCCGGCTGGCGTTGCCGCAGCTTCAGCAGGGTAAGTTTCTGCCGATGGAGTAGATCCCAATCGACATCATTCAGTGATTCAAACATGTTTAGCACCTCCGTTTTTGTGCCTGAGATGGCACGCTTCACAGCGTGAGTGTGCCATCGAAACCAAATACAACCCGGTCCGCACACGTGCGCGGACTCCTGGCTAATAACAGGGACTTTGGAACCCTGCTGGGCGATTAGTGGTGGGACTTGGCGGGGGAAATGTTCTTCACCGAACCGTCATGGAATCGGATCAGAACCTTGCCGTTGGGAAACACCTTGACGTACTTCCATTTCTGTTCGATACGCTGCAGCGTGTCGAGGATGCCTCGCCGCAACTGCTCATCGGGGCCGATGAGTTGAATCCAGAAGCGGTCGAGTTCCTGTTGGAACTGGAATTCCTGGGTGTCGTAAGTATCGCCCTCGTCGCTCCATCCACCGAGGTGATACCAGATCTCTGAAGCGGAAAGACATTCTTGCGCCTCCGGAGTAACCAGGACATGATCGTCTGCCCAGTCGGGCGCCTTCTCAGGCGGCTGCGGCGCTTTGGCCATGCACACCTTCGACGAGAACACCCGACCATCGCTGGCGTGTGCGGTAATCGTGAGCGAGCTTACGCACGTCAATGTACCGGACCAGAGCCATCCGCTGTGGAGTTCCTTGCCAACCGACACCTCGACCTTGCCGATGCGTGGCAGCTTGGCCCACGAGTACCCGTCGTACCTACGGTGAATGCTCACCGGCACGAACGGCCCCTTGAATGTGCCCAGCGCTGCCAGCAGGTGCACGTTGGTCTCATCGCACTCCGCCCCGCCCGGGTAGTCGGGATCGAACCGATAGCACTTGGCCAGCGGGAAGTCTTTGGGCATCACCACCTCCACTGGGTCCGGCGGGTCGCCGCCCCCAAGCA
>JAGLWJ010000662.1 GCA_023133475.1 Phycisphaerae bacterium
GGTTCATATCCGAACCCGGGTCGCCGGCACGGTACGCCTCGATCGTCAGCACAACCTCCCGCAACAGAGCCTGCACCACATGCTCCTGCTCCGGAATCACCGGACCACCACTATCAACCGTAATCCCAAGGTCCAGATCGAGCGTCGCCCCCTCCTGCCGCGCAAGCGGGGGAGGCTCCACAATCGACGGCTTGGGGACCATCACCGACGCCGCACGCGAAAAAGCCATCTTCCCATCACGCAAAACGTCAATCTCGGTAAAAACCGGGCCAACGTCCACGAACAACACACGCTCGTATCGAGTGTCCCCCAGCAACTCGCCGACAGCCACCTTGTTGGCAAACGGGCGGAACCCGATCCGCTCGAGATGCAAACCCGCCGACACCGCAACCTGCTTGTAATAATCCAGCACCTCGCGCCGGACGGCAGCCACCAGCACCTCCAAAGTGCCCGATTCGCCCGCAACTTCAGGCTCGGCGAAATCCGTCATCGCCTCACGCAACGGGAACGGCAACTCCTTGGCAATTTGAAACTCCACCATCGCCGGAAGATCGTCCTGCGAAACATCCGGAAGCTTCAGGGTCTTGAGCACCGCCTGGTCACGCGGAACGTCCACAACCATCCGCTTGGCACTGATCCCCTCTCGGCCAAGCACCTCGCGCAAAAGCTGCCCGAAGGACTCCGGGTCGCCCACGCTAACGTCCGCGGGAATATCCACCGAGAGCACCTTCCTGATCCGCAAACCGCCCTTAGGCCGCACGGAGAATACCACCACCCGCAGGGTGCGAATGTCCCAGTCCACACTAATCAATTGTTTATCAACCAGCGCCATCAGAAGCCTGACTCCACTCTTCCTCTTCAAAGCGGCGAAGAGGATAGGTCACTCCCAGGTTTGTCAGATCACGATAGTACATGATTTGCGGCACCGGGCCACGCAACGCAAAAATGATCTGCAATCGCGTTCGCGTGCCTACATGATCCGCATAGCCCACCACCTCGGCGGTGAACTGCAATCCACGTGCGGTGATCTGATCCGCGATTGCGTCGTATTTCTCCAGATCAAGCACACCCTCAGTCAACAACCACGCGGTGGTCAGCTTCACATCCGAGGTCAATTCCGCTCGTTTCTGGACGATGGCGGCGATATCCTCCTCGGTCAGCCCCTCCAGACAACTCAGCACCATCACCGTGGCGGTGTTGACGTTGATTCTTCCGGGAAGTTCCGGAATCATCGTCAGCGCGCAGCGGTCCACGATACGCGGGAAATCCTCCAACTCAAACGGGCTCGGAACCCCGTTTGTCGAAGCCCCCTCCAGAAGCAGGCTCAATGACCCCTGCTTGGCTGCCGCGGGCCCTTGCGACATGAGATAGTCCGTCTCTTCCGCAGTGAAATACTCTTCCAGCCGAGCCCGCGCCTTGGGGTTGTCACCGGACAGGGCAACACGAGGTGTGTTGTCGTTAGCCCGGTTATAGTCGCGCGAGTGCACCGTGATGTAAGGGTGCAACCCCCGGTTCAACAGCCCGTCCTCGTTGTCCAGCGGGAAGCTGGTCTCCCCGTCGTCTTCATTCAGGCTCAGCAGGCCGTTACGATCACAGTCCTCACCGTACAGAATCTGGCCGGTGAACCCGCGCACCATCAGCAATTCCTCGACCGTCTCGAACGGGGCGTTCTTGCACCGATATGGAACCCTCAATTGCCGATAGAACTCACTTTCCACCCCGTTGGAGCGAACGTCCTCATCGCTGTCTCGCCAGTCCAGCAAAGCCCCCACCAACTCCTGCACCGGCGTATCTTCCGGAGCCGTTTGCCCGATCAACCGCGTCAACTGCTCTTCCGTCGCCGTGTTGATGTTCAGCTTGGACGATTCGTCGGTGATCCCGTAGCGAATCTTGTTCTCGTCGTTATTGGGGTCATCCGCCACGATACTGAAGCGGTAAGCCGGCTCATAGGTCTCCTGTTCCTCTTCCTCTGAAGCCAGTTCCTCGACTTCGCCCAGGTCGGTCAATACGGTGCCCGCCGACCACACCAGCACCCCGCGCATTTTCTCCGGGTTGTCGTGCCACCCGTTCACGTCACAGACCCAGCGCAGTTTTTGGCTGTCGTCGTCCTCGGTGGTCAGCTCGGCGGCATCATCACGCAGGAGCAGCGTGACGTACTGAAAGCCTGCCTCTGCCGCCAGCCGCGTTTGCATCTTGTCCACCAGTACCTGGGTGGCGGCACAGTTGGCATTCACTTGAAACGCAAAGCTCACCGCCAACAACCCCAGCAACGCCAGAATCAAAAGCACCACCGGCAAAATCAACCCACGACGGCTAGCGGGAATCGCACGCTGGGAAGCAGGGCAGAATGGAAAATGGAAAATGGAAAATGGAAAATGGAAAATGGAAAATGGAAAATGGAAAATGGGGAATGGGGAAAGCCTTCCTGCCATCGCGTGGCGGGTGGAACCCACCCCACAACTGCATCTCTGCGTGAGACTCCAGCCACTACGCCGATTTCTCAATTCTCCATTCTCCATTCTCAATTCTTCTCTGCGTCTCTGCGTCTCTGCGTTCAAAACCCGCCCTACTTTCCCCATTCTCCATTCTTCTCTGCGCTCTCTGCGTCTCTGCGTTCAAAACCCGCAAGGCTGTAGGGCGGGTCCCACCCGCCTTCTCGCTAAGGCTTACTGGACTCCGAACTAGAAAACGCCGATGCCTCACGAGTCAACCGCGACCCGAAAAACGTGTCCGCCTGCACCAAGCGGATAAACATGGCAAAACGGTCGGCTGCCAACGGCTCCTGGTCTTCCTCATCGCAGAGAAAATCGTCCTCCACCAATTCCATCTCCTCCTCCCGAGGCGGGACCGGCTCAAAGCCGATGGTCACACGGACGATCTGCGGCAGAGTGTTGCCCTGGGCAATCTCCCAATCATCCCACCAGGTGGCACCGTCGAAGTACTTGAACTCGATGTACTTGAGTTCCGGGGCATACAGTTCCTCCTTGACCGCCACGATCTGCTCTTCGTCGCCGCTGTCCGTTTCGTCCTCACCCTCGATGATCATCTCGCGCAGGTACGTCTTGCTCACCCGCCGCACCAGCCCCAATGCCCGCGGATCACCCTCCTCGTCAAGATTCTCTTCGTCCCACCCGATGTAGTAACGCACCTCCCGCAGGTCGAACTGGCGTGCCTCCTCCACGTCCGTGATCGAACGCGGGTACAGCAGCTTCTTATCCGGCAAAACCGCGGTGTTGATCGAAATCATGTGCTTGGTCCCGATGACCCCAGGCCCATAGCCGGGCACAAATCCGCTGGCCTGACGAATCTCACAGGCCATGTGGTCCAGTATCACCCGCACCAGTTGCACATCACGCGACCTGCTGGTCTGCTGTTCGGTCGCCACGGTTATGTTCCAGAAGAACCAGTACATTATCCCGCTGAGCACGGTGATGATCGACAGCGCCAGGGTGACTTCCAAAAGCGTGAACCCGCCCCGTTGACCGCAAGCCGAATTGTTCCGCCGCCAGGTCATGGTCACCTCGTAGGCCCCCCACCGCGGCGCGGGCGCCCGCCGCCCTTTCGACCACCGGGCAACCGCCGCCCCCCACCAGTGGAGCCCTGCCCGCTCTCGACGTTCTCGCCGCTCTCGCCGTTCTCGACACGCTCGCCTTCACCACCGCCTTCGCCCCCGCCCTCATCGGCAGAGTCTTCTTCACCCGCCTGAGCCTCCTCCAATGCCTGACGCAACTCATCCGGCAATACCTGCATCAGGTCGCTCATGCTTATCCCGAACGCTTCCAGCAACGGCGGCGCCACCTCGAGCAATTCTTCCAGGTCCAGGCTGGCAAACAGCGCCGGATTCAGGTTGCGCGGATCGATACCCTCCTCGCCGACACTCGACAGCGTCTCAGCCAACTTGTCCGCCGCCTCCTCGCCCATCCCGAAATCACGCGTTAAATCGAGGGTCGTCGGCGTGGCTCGCATGGTGTACAAGCGGTGCACCACGTCAGTCTCGTCGAAATCAAATTCGTCCTCCAGCTTCATCCGAACGTCATACAAGATCTCCAGGGTAATCAGATTCAGGTCCGGGCGGGAGGTCGGCTCGATCCGCATCCGCCACGCGTAATTGGGAAACAGGTGCCCGAAATCCTCTTCGATCTCCTCCTCCGGGATAATCAAACCGGCGTCCAGTTCCGAGAGCTTCGACTCCGCCAGCAGCAACGCCCGCATCGAACGCTCCGCCCGTCTGGACGATCGTGATGAGTTCTGGATCTGCATACCCACAAACGCCATCCCCACCACCAACAGGCCGACCGCCAGCACCACTTCCATGAGCATGAACCCGCGTTTCAGTCCCATTGGCGCACCATACTTTCCTGAATCTCGATCACCTCGGTCTCGACCAGCGGCTCTGCCCGCAGAAAATCCTTCCGCAGCACCGGAGGCCAACCGTGCTCCAGCAGCATCTCGAGTTCTTCTTCGTAGAACGGGCGTTGCAACCATGCCAACCCGGTTAAGCCGTCGAAGATCACCTCGATCCGCTTGTGGTTTGCCAGTTCTTCCGGATCGGTATCGCGTGGAGCCTTGGTCAACACGAAGGTGGCCCACTCGCTGGTGCCGTCCGGCTCGAAGACCAGCGGCGGGTACTGCGGCTCAAACTCCTCGATGAATTCCTGATAGAAGGGGTCTTCTTCCAGGGCTTCCTCATCGAGGTCGGCGGCGACCTCGTCGAAGTTACGGAGCAACTCCTCGACGGTCGGCTTGCCCAGTCGCACTTTGACGCACCACACATTCCGCAGCAGGGTTTCGCCTTGCGCCCACGGTGCCTCGACTGGAACATACACACCCGGCGCCAGAAAGGGCTCTTCCTCGCACTCGATAATCGGCTGCACTTCTGTATCTTCGCTGTCCAGTTCCTCTTCACGTGGGAACCGCAGGCGATAGCGTTTGCCGTCCAGCATGGCATTGGCCCGGGTCAATTGCACCAGCGAGCGCAACTGTTTCGCCGACCTGGGCAACCGTTGCCCGATCAACTGACCCAACAAGTTCGGCACCACCATGGCACTGAGCAGCGTCAAGACACCGATGACCAGCAAAACTTCCAGCAAGGTGAACCCCCGCCGGCGTGGGTGGGGGTGGCCCATCGCTTTAG
>JAGLWJ010000663.1 GCA_023133475.1 Phycisphaerae bacterium
CGTAATCATGGTTGTAGGGTGGGGTTTACCCGCCGCGCTATGCCGCAACGGCGGGTAGAACCCGCCCTACATCAATTCTCAATTCCCCATTCCCTTTTCCTTCTGCATCTGTGCATCGTCTGGTGGGGTTCCTGTTTGGTCGGGAGTGGGGGTTGTCGCGTTGGTGTACAGGTCCTTTGCCGCAATCATCAACTCCATGGGGATGAAGCACTCGGACTGCCATCCGCCCGGTTCGACCGGTTCGGAGGCAAAAGCGACCGGGGCATTCAGCTTGCCGAGAGACAGCGGCGGCATGGGCTCATCCGCAATTTTGGCGATTACGGTGATCAAACTCAGTAAGTGATCGACAGCCAGATACCCTTCCTCACTGCGCGAGGAGGGCAGGTAGGCCTGGCACCGCTGAATGCCCGGGTCGTCAGCCAGCGGGGCCTTCTTGCCCTTGACCAGCGCCGCGACCGTCCTGAACCGCTCCGCTCCGCCGCCAAAAGTCATGGCCACATTTTTGGCATCGACGGCGCCGAGGCGAAACAGAATCCCTTCCTTGCCCAGAATCTTCAATGCCATCGCGATCTCCCGGGGCATCGCGTCAGCCTCATCCGCAAACCCCCCGGTCAAATTGAAGAATAGGTGATCAACCGATACGCCGTCGATGGTTTCAGCGGCGGGTTTGTACTCGAGCAGGCTTAGGAAGGGAGCGGCTTGCTCGTCGAGAATCAAACCGCCCTTGACCAGCGCGACCAATTCAGCCAGAGAAGCCAGTATCTGCTTGGAATCACCCTCGACAGTAGCCACCTTGGCCAACGAGAACAAACCGCTCGGGCCTTCCGGAAGCTGAGAGACCCCAAAGCAGACCGCTCGGGCACCGCGGGCCAGCGAAAGGAGAGTGGTTTTGAATTGCTCCAGTTTGGTCGGCTCCAGCTTGAGCATCTGAAGCTGAGGGGTATCCAGGGATTTGGCGATCATGTCCGCCGCGAATCGGGCACTTTCCTCGTTCCAGACGGCTCCGTAGCTCAGCACCATGCGGTCTTGAGGAATTCCGAGCATGAGAGAGCCGGTCTGGCCCCGTTGGCTGGCTATCACTCGAAAGACCTCGCTGCCCGATATGCTGTCCATGTAAAACCCGAATTGCAGACCGGCTGGGGTGATACGCAACGACAGCGCCATCGTTCGCAACTGTTTCAGCATGTCCAGGCCGAATCCGCCGACCATCTGGAGCATGGGGGCTACGGCCTGAAAGGGCTCGCTGTTGATAATGGGCGCGGCGTTAATCCAGATGACCAGATCGTCCTTGGCATAGTGTTTCAACTGATGCTTGCTGAGTTTGGACGCGAATGAAGTCTTCGAAGCCAACACCGCCTTGATCGCATCGGGCGACAAACTGAGCAGGGCATAACCGGTCTTGTGGGCCAGGAAAACCTCTTGATCGTGCAGCATCGTCTTGCTGATGCCGGGTTCCACTTCGGTCAACTCGAGCAGGGAGACCAGTTGCTTGAAGTCCTTGGTGGGAAAGAGTGCAACCGTGTGGTTCTGCAGAACATCGAAAGATGGGGCAGGCAGCACCACCAGCCCAACACCGCCGGTGCTGTCCAAGCCGTACGGAAAACCCAGCATACTGACCCCCATCACCAACGGCTGAGGGAAGAACATCGGGAAATTGAGTTGCTGGGCCAAGGTGTTCAGCTTCTGGTCCATTTCCGCAGTGTGGCGCACCCAGGTCACCGCCCACGCATCGGCGGGAACTATCGACAGCACCCCGGGCGGGGCTTGCTCTGCTTCAAGTCGGCTTCCCGAAAAAGACAGGGTCAGCAGCACCAGCACAATTGTGATCAGACGTCTCATTGAAACATTCTCCTTAAAGGTTCTCTATCTCTGGAGATTTTCGCACCCAAGCAAGGCAATATCAACGTATACCACCCGCCAAGATGTCGGATATCGTACAATACCGCTTGAACCGATTCGTGTCACCGGGAGGAATGGAGAATGGAGAATGAATGTAGGGCGGGTTCTACCCGCCATTGTGGCATCGTGCGGCGGGCAAAACCCGCCCTACAACCGTGATTACGCCGTTTTCTCAGTTTTTCACGCTTCACGCTCAGCTACTACACGCTCCCCTTCGGGTCGCCGCTAAACGCTACGGACTTGTCGCCAAACACCGTTGTGCCCCTGCAACGAGAATGCTTCCCATCCCCTCATTTTCCATTTTTCATTTTCCATTTTCCATTTTTTCCATCATTTCCTCCCCGGCACGGTGGCAGGCGACGTGGTGGTTGGGGTGTAGGTCGGCTTGGGGCTCTAAAACCGGTTGGTCTTTGCGGCAGAGTTCGGTAGCGAAGGGGCAACGCGTGTGGAACGTACATCCGGTGGGGACGGCGGCAGGGCTGAGCACCTCGCCGGTGAGCCTCACCCGCCGTCGCTTCGCCCTTGAAACCCCGGGCTTCAGGCTGGGGATCGATGCCAATAACGCCGAGGTGTATGGATGACGGGGGTTGTCGAAGATGTCCCGCCGCTCGCCGATCTCCACAATTCGGCCTAAGTACATCACCGCGATGCGGTCGCTGATGTGCTGCACAACAGCCAAGTTGTGAGCGATGAACAGATATGTCAGCCCCAGATCACGCTGCAAGTCGGTGAGCAGGTTGAGAATCTGAGCCTGCACCGAAACGTCCAAGGCGCTGACACATTCGTCGCAAACCACGAAGCGCGGGTTGAGCACGATGGCCCGGGCGATGCTCACCCGTTGGCGTTGCCCGCCGGAGAATTCGTGCGGATAGCGGTTCATGTGTTCAAGCTGCAATCCCACGCGTTGCAACACGTCAGCCACCATGTCTCGGCGTTGGCGCCCGCGAGCGATCCTGTGAACCGCCAACGGTTCACCCACAATCGCCTCGACGGTCATACGCGGGTTGAGGCTGCCGTAGGGGTCCTGAAAGACGATCTGCATGTTTCGCCGCAGCGCGCGCAATTCGCCACGCTTCAAGGCAAAGACATCCCTGCCGTCGAGCAAGACCTGCCCACCGGTGGCAGGTATCAGCCGCAGAATGGCTCGACCGGTGGTCGTCTTGCCGCAGCCGCTTTCGCCCACCAGGCCTAGCGTCTTGCCCACTGGAATGTCGAAGCTGATCCCGTCCACGGCTTTGGCCCACCCCGCCGCGTGCCCAAGCACGCCACGCCGGATCGGAAAGTGCACGCGAAGGTCGCCCACACTCAGCAACGGTCGGGAGTCGGTCACTTTGTTACAGTTCCCAGCATGCCGCATAATGCTCAGGTCTCACTTTAGCCAGCGGAGGCCCCAACCGCTCGGAGTGCCCCTCCCTCACTGTGGAAGCCAAGTCGTCTGTCTGCCCGCCTCCGGTCCGGCATGAAGCCGCTATGGCCACCTGTTCGTCACCACGCCGCACGTTCACCGTAGCCCGGTCGGTCTCGCGGGCAATGCGGGCAGCCAGCGAACAGCGAGGATGAAAACGACACCCGGGCGGATAATCCGCCGGATCGGGCACATTGCCGGGAATAACCTGTAAACGCTCGGCGGTGCGGTCCAGCCGGGGCGTGCAGCGAAACAGGGCCTGCGTGTAAGGGTGGGCCGGGCGCTCGAAGACCGCCTCGATTGGGCCGTGCTCGACAATCCGCCCTGCGTACATGACGTAAACGTGGTCGGCAAGCTCAGCCACCACGCCCAGATCGTGTGATATAATCAGGATGCTCATGCCGGTCTCAGCCTGCAACTCGCCCAGCAGGTCCAGAATCTGAGCCTGGGTGGTCACATCGAGGGCGGTGGTGGGCTCGTCGGCCAGGAGGAGCTTGGGGTTGCAGGAGAGGGCCATGGCGATCATCGTACGCTGCCGCATGCCGCCGGAGAA
>JAGLWJ010000664.1 GCA_023133475.1 Phycisphaerae bacterium
CGGCGGGGGTTGCGCATCGGAGGGGTGTATTACCCCTCCTCGCTGCGCCAGCGGGAGAGGCTCAAAGCCTGGGCCAGCGATTTCTGGATGGCGTCCATCGCGAAAAGCGTGGTGGCCAGCCGGAGCGGAGCCGGCGGATGCGACGATGGGTATACAAGCACCATCTCATAGATATGAAACAGCTTCTCAAGCAAGGCGTGCGTGGATAAGTTCAGGCCGGCATCGTGGACTTTTCTTGCGAAAGACACCAACCAACATCAACGCCAGCACACAGTAGAAGGCATGCACGCGAATCTTTTGGTCCGTCCAATGAAACATCTCGATGAAGGTGGCAAAGTTTGTGGTATCGTAAGTAAACGTTCAGTAAACCCGATGATGCCAGCCATAGTAGGGCAATACGGATAGCAGGCTGTTGGGTCCCAGCCTTCCGTTTTCGCAAGCTTCGGTGTAGCAGGAGGTTAGTTGTAAACTTCCGCCAAGCCAGGCATTTATGCCGGGTCAACCGCGAAAATCAGCGAGTTTTCGATTTTTACTTCTTGCAATTGCGCTGTGTCCCTGTTATAAGCAAGCAATCAAGTTATAGGGCTAACTGCGGCCTTTCTTATCCCGTAGCGACGCGAGAAACGGTCACGGTTCAAGTATGGCGGCAGCGCCGTGCTCCAGGTGCGGCACGGGTGCTGAGGTTGAGTGCACATATTGAGGAGGCTGTGGCATGTTCAGACCGAACATCATCCGGAAAGTGTTAACCGTCAGCGGTATTCTGTTGGCGTATGCAGGTTCGGAGGCCATGGGTCAAACGTCGGCGTGGAGCCTGTGCTCGTCCACCGGGCCCAGCGCTCGCCACGCACACAGCATGGCGTATGACAGTGCCCGCGGAAAGGTCGTGCTGTTCGGAGGGCAAGCCGGCAGCACCGCCCTGGGCGACACCTGGGAATGGGGCGGCAGTGAGTGGACGCAGCGCGACGTTCCAGGCCCCAGCGCGCGCTACGACTCGGCCATGGCCTACGACAGTGCCCGCCAAGTGGTCGTCCTGTTCGGCGGCAACGAGTCCCGCAGCAGGGCAGCGGATACCTGGGAGTGGGATGGCAAGGAGTGGAAGTCGCGCGGAATAGCCGGCCCCGGGTCACGCTGGGAGCACGCCATGGCCTACGACGCTCACCGCGGCGTGGTCGTCCTTTTCGGGGGGAAGGACAGCACCGGCGTGCTGCAAAACGACACCTGGGAATGGAACGGCGGCACCTGGACGCAACGGCTGGGCCTTCCTACCCCACTGCCCACCCCCCGCGGGTACGCCGCCATGGCGTACGACGCCGATCGACAACGCATCGTCCTTTTCGGAGGGCACGATGCCGGCGGACTGTGCGGAGACACCTGGGAGTACGATGGCGTCAGTTGGACCGAGCGGTCCACGGGCGGCCCGAGCGCGCGCGACGCCGCGGCCATGGCGTATGATAAGGCGCGTGACCTGACCGTGCTGTTCGGCGGGCACGACGGGAACTACAAGCAGGATACGTGGGCCTGGAACGGCACGAATTGGACACAGCAGCCGGGCACTGGTCCGAGCGGGCGCTACAGCCACGGGCTGGTCTACAGCGGTAAAATCCTGCTGTTCGGCGGACTGGACAGCAGTGGAGAAGATCGGGAAACCTGGGATTACGGCGCAAACCTGACGCCGTTGGCGGCATGCTGTTTCGCCGACGGCTCTTGCCAGGACCTGGCGGAGGCGCATTGCCTGGGGGCTGGCTGCGTCAGTTGGCGCGAAGGGTACTCCTGCACCGTGGAACCGTGTGCCTCGCCGCCGCCGAGCCACGCATATTTCCTGGGCGATCAGCCGCTGTCCGGCTCCGCAGCCCATCAGGTCAACACGGCGACGGGCAACTTCCATTACAGCGAGACGGACTTCTCCATCGCCTCGCGCGGCTATCCGTTGGCCTTTACCCGCTACTACAACAGCATGGACCGCGCCACGGGGCCGGTGGGGATCGGGTGGCGGCACTCCTACCACATCGAACTCACCCTTCCCAACCCTCCCACTCACCCCTTCACGTCCGTGACCTGGGCCAATGGCCAAGTCACGTTCTGGGAGCCGGACGGGGACGACTGGAAACCT
>JAGLWJ010000665.1 GCA_023133475.1 Phycisphaerae bacterium
CAAGTACGCTTCCGCCGGATGAACCCTAATTGTACTCCAATTCGACATGGCCCCGCGGTCGTCTTTGACACCCCAGACGTAGGGTGGGTTGCACCTCGCTCCGCGAGGTTCCACCCACCCTACTTGGGGCTGTCGATAAACCCTGTAGCGCAGACTTCCAGCCGGCACAATAAGCGATAAGTCGCGTTTTTATCGGACACTATGCAGGCTGGAAGCCTGCGCTACGACTTTATCGACAGCCCCACTTGTTCTGACACTTGGCTCGCTGTAGCAATGACATTGTTCGCCCGAAGGCGACGACGTAGACCAACTCTTATACAAAGGAATTGCCATGCAAGCGACCACGAACTCGAGAGGCAGACGACATGTCTGGAGGCTGATCCGAAAGCACCTCCCCCCAACCGGCTTGGGGGCGGGCGGACTGCTGTTAGCCGGTTGTGCGACGATGGCAGGCGTTGGTGCACTGCTGGCTTTTGGGTTGCTCTGGGGAACATTCCTGGGGCGGATTCAAGCCTCGATGGCTGCGACAGCCAATTCCTATGGCTATGCCGATGCCGGCTCAGTCCAGTGGGGGTTTGGCCAATCGCACAACAGCAACGTCCAGTTGAACACCTTCGGGGGGCGGCTGCCCGGGTTCCACTGCGTCTGCTTCGTCACCCCCAACGGAAAAACCATCCCGCACTTGCAAACTCAAGAGCCCGTCTTCTACGCCACGGACGTCGAGATCAACTTCGAGACCAACCCGCCGACCCTCAGCGGCACCATCAGCGAGATAGACGGGGACCAGCAGTTTTCCTTGTCCGAGATTTATCCAGAACTCGGGCCGGTCTCGCTGAGCATCAGCAGCAACCCCGAAACCGGCAAATATGACATCCGTATCACTATCCACGCCCGCGGGGCGGAAGGCGAAGAGCTGGACTACAGCCTCATATGGCACGCCCAATTGAGCACCAGCGGATTAACGCTCGAAGGCAACGTGGATATCGAGCGTGTGCTGACCACCGCCGACGGAGAGGAGATCATCATCGAAGGCACAGGGTCCCTCACCACGGCAGCAGACGATAGAGAGTAGGCTACATCAACAAGTGTAGGGTGGGTTCCACCCGCCGTCGCCAAGTGACACGCAACGCCACAGACGGCGGGTGGAACCCGCCCTACATGTCCGTCCCCCATCCCCAGAGGGGATGGGGGACCCGTCGGCGGGTGAAACCCCACCATACCCGGTTCATCCATACAGTCTACCGTGTACGGTGCGGGGATACTTGAAGCTCCGAATCAACTGCCGGTTCAAGCTCGATCAACTCCGCCTCAAGCTCCAGTAGCTTGGCATCAAACGCCGGTTGCAATGGCAGGTTGTGCCGGCGGGCGAATGCGCGGATGTCCCGAGCATCGATAACGCCGTTGCCGTCAACATCCGCTCGTTCGGCATGGGCCACCGTCAAACTCAGCTCGGAAACGCTGATGCCGGCACGTGGGGTTCGGGATACCACTCCCACTTGGAGCGCGGCGGGTGGAACCCGCCCTACACGGCTGCAACCGTCAATCGCATCGCCCATCACGAAGAAGTTTGGCTGAATTAGCGCGAAGTCATCGGCGTCGTGGTAGCCGTCACCGGTGGCATCGCCGCCGGTACTCTGGTCGGCGCCGATGGCGGTCTCCCAATTCGATGCCAATATCGAGAAGTCGGTGATGTCAAC
>JAGLWJ010000666.1 GCA_023133475.1 Phycisphaerae bacterium
CATGTTCGGCGCCGCACGCTTTCGCACAGCGTGTACATGGCCAAACTCCATCTTACGCCACAGCCCATGTCTCCGTCTGTGAAACAGGGTCACCTTATGGCAGTCTATCGTCGAAGACGTTTGGCCATGCCACCCGTCACCCGTCGCGGTGGGTGTGCCGGCGACGCATATGCGTGATGGTCAGCCATTGCATGTAGCGTGACGTCTGGCCATCGCGTGTCGGCCAGAGCACGAGGTGCCAGTGGTTGGGCATGAGGCAATAGCTGATGACGCGCATAGGTGTTTTGGCGTATGCCTCGTCGAGGACCTTTTCGATGGCAACGCAATCTTCATGCTTTTCAAACGGCGGCAACCGCCCGATACGCCGGTTGAGTACGTGATACGCGATCCCGCCATGGTCGATTCGCAGACGCCTGGCCATGTCAACACGCTACCACGACCCCAATAAAGCGTCAATAAGTAAGCCTGACCCCCTTTTTCAAGCCAGCTGTCCCACTGGACCTCCAGGGATCGGTGCAGGACGGCATGGTAATGGACGATCAGCCGCTGCAACGCGTCCTGATCGCCCGTGGTAGCCAACCGAACCTGTACCGCTAGTTCCTGCTC
This sequence comes from Phycisphaerae bacterium, assembly GCA_023133475.1. Classification (GTDB taxonomy): domain Bacteria; phylum Planctomycetota; class Phycisphaerae; order UBA1845; family UBA1845; genus JAAEQG01. Next base: position 607 of record JAGLWJ010000666.1, read on the forward strand.
ACCCATGGGATGCGGAACTGCCTCCATTCTAAAGCCAGCAGATCGCCTCTGTTCTGGGCTACAATTATACCACATTGGCAACGTTGCATGGCGACGACCTGGACGATGCCGATGCGGGTCCTGGTCTTGGCGGTTCGATGAAGCCGGGTAGGATCCGCTGTGCGGACCATTCTGGGCCGGCACGATCAACCGGTCGGTCCGCACAGAGTTTGGGAATTTATTGCCGAATGCTTCCGAAAATCCTCGTTCTTGGGCTAATAACAAGGGTTGAATCCTCGGTGGCGAGATAAATTCCCAAACTCACAGCGGACCCTACTTGGGTTTTCGACCGGGCTTGTGAGGGATCAGAACACGGTGTAGGGACGCTTCCAGACTGGCCGGAAAACCCTCGTTCCCCAAAGGTCGGCCGGTGCTTTCGTGACGTCGGAGGCTCTGGCTGAGGTTCTCGGGCGAGTCTTGCCCAAGGAATTCCCGCTTCCCCGCTGGGTGAGGTGATGCGGATGACCGGGAACAACAACGCGTGGTATCCGAGGCATCACGCCACTGTAGGGTATGCTTGACCGCATGTCAAGAAATAGGTATGATGTCCCCTGATTTCCGCGACGAGCTTCGGAAGAAAGTCGGCATCCTTGGCACCGGAAAACGGATACTTCGAGAACTCCGACTCAATGCGACATTCTGCAGGCGCATCCGCTCAGGAGTCTTGGCGAACTGCCAATTCCCACCGATCATGCAGGACAGGCACGAATCACGGCGACAGAGGCCGTTTTCGCTTGACTTGAGCGGTTCGTTTGTGTACCATTGTGGCTTGAGATCTGACAAATGGGAAATCCCGGTTGAAAGGGGAGAGCCATGAAGGATGTACGCACTCGCATGGTCAGTTGCAGGTTTGTGTTCACTGTGCTGGCATCGTTATCGCTGCCGTTCGGGATCCAGCCCACCGAGGGGAGCGTGACGACACGAGTGAGCAAAGCGTCGGATGGAGAGCCGGGGAATCTTGACAGCTATAGTGCCTCCGTCTCGCCCTCCCGAGATTTCGTGGCGTTCGCCAGCCATGCCGACAATCTGGTGGACGATGACAATAATTGGTGGGCCGACATCTTTGTCCACGACCGCTCATGGTGGGACGCCGTTGGCGTGATGCGGACCATGCGGGTCAGCGTGCCCTCCGGCGGAGTTGGGGAGGCGGACTGGTGGAGCCAGGAACCCTCGATTTCGAGGTTCGGACGCCTGACGGCGTTCTGCAGTGGTGCCACCAACCTGGTGCCCGACATCCTCGGATGGGACGACATCTTCGTTCATGACCGTCGCACGCGCGTTACCGTCCGGGTCAGCGTATCCTCGGCTGGCACATCGGGTGACGGGAACAGTTTCAGCCCCTCGATCTCGGCGGATGGGTGCTGCGTGGCGTTCGTCAGCTACGCCACGAACTTGGTGACGCCGGATACGAATGGTTACTGCGACATCTTCGTCCACGAGCTTGGTACCGGTGTAACGACGCGTGTTAGCGTATCCTCGACCGGCGCACCGGGTGACGGGGACAGTTTCTACCCCTCGATTTCGGCCGACGGGCGGTATGTGGCGTTCGAGAGCGAAGCCACCACGCTGGTGGGAGATGACACGAACGGATTTAGCGACGTTTTCGTCCACGACCGCGAGACCGGGGAGACGACTCGCGTCAGCCTGTCGACGGACGGAGAGGAGGGGGACGCTGAGAGCCTCTCCGCCTCGATTTCGTCCCGCGAGGGATCGCGGTATGTGGCGTTCGGCAGCCTCGCGACCAACTTGGTGGAGGATGATACGAATGGCTGGAGTGATGTTTTCGTCCGCGATCGCCAAACCGGGCAGACCACGCGAGTAAGCGTGTCTTCTGCCGAGGAGCAGGGCAACAGCTTCAGTGGACACCCGGCAATCTCGGCCGACGGGCGGTATGTGACGTTCACCAGTTGGGCGTGGAACCTGGTGCCGGATGACACAGGGCAATGGGGTGACGTCTTCGTTCGCGATCGTGATACGGGCGAAACCGTCCGCGTCAGCTCATCGCCTATGGGCCAGGAGGGCAACGGTTCGAGTATCGCCAGCTCGATCGCGGGGGGGAACGGTTTCGCCGTGGCGTTCGAGAGCGAGGCCAGCAACCTGATCGGGCACGACGTGAACGGGTGCTGCGACGCGTTCCTCTACACGGCGTGGGCAAACACGTATCCGAACATCGACGAGTTCATGGCCGACAACGGCAGCACCATCGAAGATCCGGACGAGCCGGGTGAGTTTGCGTCCTGGATCGAGCTTTACAACCCCGGGACCGAGCCGATCGACCTGGGCGGCATGTATCTGACCAACGAGCTCGACGACCCGACCCGGTACGAGATCCCGGCAGGTGTCAGCATTCCCGCCGGCGGTCACCTGCTGTTCTGGGCCGACAAGGACGACGCGCAGGGTCCCACGCACACCAACTTCAAGCTCAAGACAAGCGGCGGCGAGATCGGTCTGTATGACACGAACAGCAACGGGTACACCGCCCTCGGGACACTGCACTACGAGGCGCAATCGACGGACGTGTCCACGGGGCGCTTTCCCGATGGTGCGGACTGCTGGCGTACGTTCACGAATCCGACACCTGGCGCTTCGAACGGCACGTTGTGCGATGTCGACGGGGACGACGACGTCGATCTGGCCGATTTCTCCGTCTTTTGCGGGTGCATCACAGGGCCGAGTGGGGGCTCGCCGGTATCGGGCTGCGAGGCCTTTGACTCGGACTGCGACGGCGACGTGGACTTGGTGGACTTCGCGGGATTCCAGAAGGCGCACGAGTCATAGCGGAACGCGGCGAAATCGGGGAAATTGACGAATCGTTAAGGGGGTCATCGTTAAGGGGGTCAGGCTTACTTTTTCTTGCCATGCTCGTCTCGCTTTGGACGCCAGGGCGGGCGGAGACTGGATTCAAGCTTCAAGCGAGCTGCGGTGCGCCGTTGCCAGAAGGCCTCGCCGTAGGGTGCGCCGCGAGCGACGCTATGCCTTACCGCATCAAGCTCCGCTTCCGTTCCCGGCCGATTCACGAACACCGGCCAATTCCGCGGCGGTGACACCGGCCAGTCTTTCACCGCAACCAGCCAGGGGGATTCTACATCCTCCCGACGCCGGCGGGTCAGGCTCGACCAAGGCCAGTCCTCGGCACGCTTCACCAGGTTGGCCCGCAGGGCGTTTCGCTCGACGTAGCGACAGACAATCAGGAAATGGCGGTCGTCCTGGATGGGGAAGCTCTTGAACCGCCCCTGATAGACCAGGCCGGTGCCGCGCGTACCGTGGTGGGCGTGCCAGCGACGCATATGCGTGGTGGTCAGCCATTGCATGTAGCGTGACGTTTGGCCGTCGCGTGTCGGCCAGAGCACGAGGTGCCAGTGGTTGGGCATGAGGCAATAGCTGATGACGCGCATAGGTGTTTTGGCGTATGCCTCGTCGAGGACCTTTTCGATGGCAACGTAATCTTCATGCTTTTCAAACGGCGG
>JAGLWJ010000667.1 GCA_023133475.1 Phycisphaerae bacterium
CAAGGCCATCGAACGCAAGCCCGACTACGCCAAGGCCTACCTCAACCGCGGCGCGACCTACGCCAACAAGGGCCTGTACGACCAAGCCCGTCGCGATTGGGAGCAGGTTGTCAAATTGGACCCCACCGGCCCGGCAGGACAAAACGCGCGGCACAACTTAAAGGGCCTACGGCAGTAGTCTACGAGTTGGATTGAAAAGCCATCAAAATAGAGCCACTCCGTAGCGACGGGTGGTCAGGGCAAGTAGTTGGGTGGCACGGGCAAGGGCCGCCCCTGGAAGATGTTCATCATGCGATGACGCTACCTGGCGGTCCTTGCCCGTGCTGGACGTTGGAAGCTCTGTGGGCGCCACGGGCCAAGCCCACTGACAAGGCCCGCGGCGAGGCTTTGGTGGTTGTTCCAAGCGTATTGGCGCGGGCCTTGTCAGTGCCACCCGTTGCCCTGGCCACCAGCCGCGGCTGAAGAGTTACCCACCGACAAATTTGGTGCAAGCGGGGCGAACGCCGGGTGATGGTGCTTTCCCTTGCCGAGTAGAGGGTGTGGGCGGAAAATATCCCGAATCCGAGAGGCCGCTTGACGCCATGCCTATGATGGTGTATATTACTACGAGCATGAATGCCAAGGCACGTCGAGCGTTGGGAATTGCCCGCCAGTGTGTGGCGGCGGAACGGATTATGGTCCTGCCGCATTTTACGCGCCGGATGGATAAACGCGGGCTGGTTTGGCCGGAGGTGCTGGTGGTGTTGGATGATCCCGAGGATGTCCGCGACGGTGGGCTTGACCATTTTGATCGTCCCAAGTGGATCGTTTCGGGAACGGCTGCGGACGGGTTGGGCATCGAGTTTGTGTGCGTGCTCGACAAGGATGAACACGGCAACATAACAGTATTTATCACCATCGACTGAGGTGAGCACATGGCAACCCCGGCAAAAACGAAGCGACGCGGGCACCCCCCGGCAAAACAGCTAAGCCGACCAGACCACCCGTATACGATGAAACTGCCGGACGGGAGAACGCTCTTTGTGGAGATTCCAGGGCGATGGGTGACCCGTGACCGGAGCGGCAAACCGGCGTTTTCTTCCCCGGCTGTGCAATTCCTGGACCGAGTGCGGGTTCTGGCAATGCCTTTTGGCGCACAGCGAACCGCCCCCAGCCCCGGCTACATCACGACCTTGCGTGAAGCGCTGGGGTTGACACAGAAAGAGATGGGTGAACGTCTTGGAGTGGACAAGATGACCGTATCGCGGTGGGAGCGAGGGACGATTCGACCCCGCGACGATTCACTGGCATCGCTCGAAAGGCTTCGACGGCAAACGGTCCGCAAAGGGGTAACGATCCCATCTTGATCCCAGGAAAGGCAGATGGCACGAAACCGACAACGACCGCACGGGATGGGGAGCTTGTATCAACTACGCCAACATGCCAAGGGCCGACGCAAAAATAACTACGCAGCAAAGTGTGGCATGGGCTTGATTGGAATCCGTTTGCCACCCAATGCGCTAGTGCCGTATGTTCACCACTGCTCTGTAAGACAGGTAATCGTAAGTTGCAACGCCGACACAACTTGCGTCAAATGGAGCCAGCGAGACTCGAACTCGCGACCTTCTGCATGCCATGCAGACGCGCTCCCAACTGCGCCATGGCCCCGGAAAACCGCTTTACAGCGGATATGTATTAAACACCAACAAACTCCGCGCGTCAATCACAATAACCGAAAAACCGGGGATCGGCAGGGCAATCGCATCAAACCCGCCGGCGGTTAAAAGCCCCACGTCCCCAGGGCTCCGTCCGTCCCTTTGAACCATCGGCTCATGGTCATTTTCTGCTGGGTGTAGAACATCATCCCCTCCTTCGCCTGGATGTGCAAATCCCCGAAGAAGGAGCGACACCAGCCGGTGAAAGAGAACCAAGCCATCGGAGCCGGCACACCCACGTTGATCCCGATCATGCCGGCACCCGCCCGACGCTGGAACTCGCGGGCAGCCCGGCCATTCTGCGTGTAGATCACCGCCCCGTTGCCGTATTCGGACTCCTGGGTCATCCGGATGCCCTCCTCCAAACTCTTGATCCGGACCACCGACAACACCGGGCCGAAAATCTCCTCACGGGCGATGGCCATTTCCGGAGTCACACGATCAAAGACCGTGGGGCCTAGGTAATACCCGCCCGGTGCCTCGGGGACCGAGACCTTTCTGCCGTCGAGCGTCAGCTTTGCCCCCTCTGCCTGGCCTTTTTCGATGTACCCGATCACCAGGTCCTTGTGCTCCTGAGTAATGAGTGGACCCATGGTGGCATTGCTCTCGCGGTCGGTGGGTCCGGTCTTGAGCTTGGCGGCGGCTTGGGTCACACGCTCGACCACCTCGTCAGCCACATCCCCAACAGGCAAAACCAGCGGGCCGGCCATACAACGCTCACCCGCACAGCCGAAGGCTGACCCCACCACCGCGTTGACCGACTGGTCCAGAATCGCATCGGGCATGACAAGGATATGGTTCTTGGCTCCTCCGGCAGCTTGAACCCGTTTGCCGTGGGCGGTCCCGGTCTCGTAGATGTACTTAGCCACCGGCGTCGAACCCACAAACGAAACCGCCTGAACCAGCGGATGTGTCAACAGGGCATCCACGCACTCCTTGTCGCCGTGCACCACCGAGATAACTCCCTCTGGCAGGCCGGCGTCGTGAAGCAGCTCGATCTCGCGCATGGCGCTGAACGGAACCTTCTCTGACGGCTTGAGCACAAACGTGTTCCCGCACACCAGGGCGATGGGGAACATCCACATCGGCACCATGGCGGGGAAGTTGAACGGGGTGATCCCCACGCACACCCCCAGCGGATGACGATGGGTCTCACAGTCCACCCCGTGGGCCAGGTTCTCGATGCTGTCGCCCATCAGCAACGACGGAAGCCCGCAGGCAAACTCGACCATTTCCATCCCCCGCTGCACTGAGGCCTTCGACTCGGCGAACGTTTTGCCGTGCTCGCGCGACATTATCCGGGCCATATCATCCTCGGCGGCTTTGAGGTTTTCCAGGTAGTTGAACATGATGCGGGCTCGTTGCACGGCGGGGGTCTCGCTCCACTCGGCGAAGGCTTCGTGGCTGGTCTGCACCACTCGGTCAACTTCCCCGGCGGTGCAGAACGGAACACGGGCGATCACCTCGCCGGTGGACGAATTGGTAACCTCCCCGAAGCGTGTAGCCTGCGAATCGAGCCATTTCCCACCGCTGAAAATCCTGCACGTGTTGGTTTCGTCGAGCATAGCCGTTGGCATGAGCTTGTCCTTTCCTGTAGAGTCACGCATATTATGGGATCCGGGTCCAAGGATCCGCAAAGGGGCGAGAGTATAACATCCAACCCCCACTGCCAACAGTCGAACGTAGGGTGGGTGGAACCTCGCGGAGCGAGGTGGAACCCACCAACCAGATGTAGGGCGGGTTCCACCCG
>JAGLWJ010000668.1 GCA_023133475.1 Phycisphaerae bacterium
AAAATCCACGGGCGCCGGTCGGAGCCAAAACGATGAACGGCGAATCGAACCCGGTACACCGGGGCGAGCACCTCATCCGTCAGAATCTCCTCGGGAGACCCAACAGCCGCCACCGAACCCTCATCCAACAAGGCAACACGGTGGGCGTGCCGACCCGCCAGGTTCAGATCGTGGGTCACCGCCACACAGGCTAACCCGTCCTCCTGGGCAAGCCGCACCAGCAGATCGAATATCGTCAGTTGGTGGCGGAGGTCCAGCGCGGAGGTCGGTTCGTCGAGCAGCAAAATCTCCGGCTGTTGGGCCAACGCCGCTGCCAGATGCACCCGCTGAGCCTCCCCGCCGGAAAGCGTGTTCATTTTGCGGTCAGCCAGTTCCTCCGTTCCGGTCAGCCTCATGGAGCGTTGACAGATTTCAACGTCCGCGCGAGACTCGAAAAGCCCATAGGCGCGGTGCGGAAAGCGCCCCATAAGCACAACTTCCAGGGCGGTTGAAGCCAAGTCGGTGGGAGGCTTCTGGGGGAGATACGCGATACGCCGGGACCGGGCCTGGGGTGACGCTTTTTGCAAATTCAGGCCCCCAAGCCGAACAACTCCGCCGTGCGGTTTCACGATGCCGGAGAGCAGTCGCAGCAAGGTGGTCTTGCCGGCGCCATTAGGCCCGATGATTGCCAGTAGCTCGGCAGGCCTCACGCTCAGGTCCACCGGGCCCAGGAATCCGGGGCGTTCCGCGAAGCCGTACCGCAAGGCGGAAGCGGCTAGAACTGGGTCATTCGTGGTCAACGAAAACCTCTGGGTGGATAATCCTGGCCAAATCTTTCGCCATGAGCCCGACGCGGGGCGACGGCACGGTGGCGTAATCGGCGGTGAGGATGTGGATGCGCCCGGACTCGACCGCCGGAACCGGGCCGACACGCCGCCACTGGGCGACAATCGCCTCATGTAACCCGGGTTTATCCGCGGCGCCGAACAACGATTCGATTATCACCTCCGGCTGACGGGCGACGATGCTCTCCATACTCACCAGAGGATAATCGGTGTCCTGATCGCCGAAAATGTTTTCACCGCCGGCCAACGTGATCAACTCGTCGAGGTATGAGCCTTTGGACGCGGTGTAAATGTTGACGAGTCGATCGGGGCTTCGCGTGGTGAACAGGACTCGAGGGCGTGGGCGATGCTCCACCGCCCGGCGGACGGCAGCCAGCTCAGCCTGCATACGAGCAACGATCTGAGCCGCCCGCTGCGGCAGATGTAGCAACTCGCCAATCTCCAAAACCGCCCGCTCGAGGCCGGCCAGGGTTTCGGTAGGATCGTGATAGATGGCTATTCCATTGTCATGGCACAGCTTGTTGAGAATGTCGCTTCGACCTCGGAGCATCAGCAGGCCCGGTCGAAGAGCCAGGATGGCTTCGAGATCGGGGTCGCGTATCCCGCCGATTCTGGGCAGCCTGGCGATGGCAGGCGGGTAGTCACAGTAGCTTCCGACTGCTATCAGCCGCTCGGCGGCACCAAGTTCACAGACAATCTCCACCGTGCTGGGTGCCAGGGCGATAATCCGGCTGGTGGTTTGCGGGGTGTGGATGCCGGCGGTCGGCTTTGGCCCCCGACGTTCGCAAGCCAGCCCCACCACTGCGGCGACAAGCACAGGCAGAAGAACAACCGCGGTGCAAGACTTCCTTTGCCGCCGCGGAGAGGTTTGGGGTGGCCTAACCATATCCATGCCCGCATTCTCGGGCGACCTGGCGGTCGGCGTCAACCCACGCCGGGCTTGATGGGCCGGTGAGGCAGAGCCATCCCAATCAGTACCGCGACCGTGAGGGAGCGGCGGTGGGCCGGGTGACCCACCGCTTTAGCGGCTGTCGATTTAGTCTGTAGCGTCGCCCCT
>JAGLWJ010000669.1 GCA_023133475.1 Phycisphaerae bacterium
ATCGACAGCCCCTTTAGCGGTGGGGAACACGCGCGTCAACCTACACCGCTCCGCGAAACGCTCACCGCCGATTCAATCTGTTCCGAGCAAAGCTGGTCGTGGAAGTCCCGGATACCACAAACCACCGCCTCCACCTCCGCGAGCGTCAAATGCGGGTGCATCGGCAATGAGAGCAATTCACCACAAAAAGACTCCGTCCAGGTCAGCGGGCCGGACACAATGCAAGCGTCCCTGTAAGCCGGCTGCCGGTGGATCGGAATCGGGTAGTGAATCCCACCGTGGATGTTGCGCTGAGCCAAAAAGTTCAACAGCCGATCGCGATGGGCACAGCGGATCACAAACAGGTGGTGCACGTGCTCGCAGGACTCGGTGGTGATCGGAAGCACCACCGGAAGGTCGGCAAGCTGTTCGGTATAGACATCAGCAGCCCAGCGGCGTAAGTCGTTCCAGGTGTCCAGGTGACGCAGCTTGATGCGCAGGATGGCTGCCTGGATCGAATCCAGCCGCGAATTCCTGCCCAGCTCCTCATGGTGATACTTCACCACCGAACCATAGTTGGCCAGTTTCCGCACGCGGTGGGCCACCTCGTCATCGTTGGTGACCACAGCGCCGCCGTCACCACAGGCGCCCAGATTCTTGCCGGGATAGAAGCTGAAAGCCGCCGCCTCGCCAAACGATCCGCAACACCGCCCCTTGTACATGGCTCCGTGGGCCTGGCAGGCATCCTCCAGGATGAGCAGGTCGTGTTCATCGGCGATGGCCCGAATCTGATCCATGTCCGCCGGTTGCCCGTAGAGATGCACGGGGATGATGGCTCGGGTGCGGCAGGTGATCGCCGCCGGCAGACGACGTGGATCGAGGTTGTATGTGTCCGGATCGTGATCCACCAACACCGCAGTGGCGCCGGTTTCGGTCACCGCCAACGCGGTGGCGATGAACGTGTTGGCCGGTATAATCACCTCGTCACCAGGGCCGACATCCAAAGCCCGCATCGCCAGGACCAGGGCATCAAGCCCGCATCCGGTCCCTATACAATGCTTGACCCCGCAATACTCCGCAAACTCCTCCTCGAAATCCGACACCTCGCGGCTGAGAATAAAGGCATTGCTGGCCAACACGGATCGGATGGCGGAATCAATCTCAGTAGCCAACTCCTCGTGTTGGCGTTGCAGATCGACAAGCTGCACCTTGGAAGTAGGCGGGTTCGGCGGAATGCGGGAGACTCTGTCCATTCGGTCTGTTCCGTGCATTCTGTTCATGACGTGATTCCTTTTCACCTCTCTTGCGACACGATTGTAGGGCGGGTTCCACCCGCCGCCGCTCCCTTACGGTCGCGGTACTGATTCAGCAAAGAAGGCGGGTGGAACCCGCCCTACAGCTTCGATTCCCCATTCTCCATTCCCCATTCTCAATTCTCCATTCATCCCGCTCCCCTGCGGGTCGCCGCTAAACATCCCTTACGCGGTTGCGACAAGTTCCGGTTCGGGCGCCCTGACGGGGTTCTCGATGGGGACCTCCACCCCGCAACGCCGCATGGATTCATCCGTGGCGAGCAGCGAGCGCACCACCTGGGTGGCGGCTGCGGTGTTGTTGATCGGCTTGGTGCCATGGAGAATGCACTCGATAAAATGTTGGCATTCCAGTTGCAGCGGTTCGCCGCCGGGGACCTTGGGGATCAGCACGTCACCGTCCCGGATGCTCATGCGGGTGGCGCCGAAGCTGTCGGTGTAGTCCTGCTCCCGGGCGAAGTCGACTGATTTATCGTAGACCCGCACCGGCTCGATCAGGTCCATATCGTTCCACACCACCATTTTCCTCTCGCCCACCACGGTGATCTCGCGCACCTTCCTGGGGTTCAGCCAACTCGTATGCACACAACCCAGCACCTTGCCCGGGTAGGTGTACGAAGCCACCACCACGTCGTCGATCGGCTGATTCAGGTAGCACTCGCCCCGTGCGGTCACCGCCACCGGCGGGCAGCCCAGCCAATAGTCGAAGATGCTCAGATCGTGAGCCCCCAGGTCCCATACGGCGTTGACGTCGTCGCGGATAGGCCCCAGATTGGTGCGGGTGGCATGGATGTAATTGATGCAGCCTATGGTGCCGGATTGGATAAGTTCGTATACCTTACGAATGCCGTTGTTGAACAGGAACACGTGCCCGACCGCCAGGATCAGGCCGCGGTCGTCAGCCAGGGCGCTCAACTCCTCACACTGCTCGACGGAAGAGCACAGCGGTTTCTCCACCAGCACGTGTTTGCCGGCTTGCAAGGCCCTTTTGGTCAGGGCATAGTGCGATTGCACCGGGGTGGCCACCACCACGGCATCCGCCTGGGGATCGTCGATGGCGCGGTTTGCGTCGGTGGTCGTCTCGATTCCCGGGATGCGCTTGCGGATGACTTCCAGACGCTGCTCGCGCAGGTCGCAGATGATATGCACTCGGGCATCGGGTAGATTGCTGAAGCTCCGGGCCAGGTTCGGGCCCCAACGCCCGGCACCTATGCAGTTAATCGTGATCATGCTCGTCCTCTCTGCACGCTCGCTAAAAACCAGAAGAGGTAAACAGCTCAGTCTCCAATTTCCAGGGGGTGGCCCATGGCTTTAGCCGT
>JAGLWJ010000067.1 GCA_023133475.1 Phycisphaerae bacterium
GCCGCTAAACGCTACGGATTGTCGCCGCTAAACATCCCGGCATCGTTGCGAACACCCACATTTTCAATTTTCAATTTTCAATTTTCAATTTCTCACGCTCCCCTCAGGTTGCTGCGTGACCGGTTTGGTCTTGGGAGACTTGGGTTCGGACGGTTTTGCGGAATCGCTTTTGTTCTCCGTCTTGTTCTCCGTTGTTGGCTGATCCGCCTGGCGAGCCTTTTTGTAGCTTTCGCTGCGGTAGTCAGTGGCGTAGAACCCACTGCCTTTGAAAACAATACCGCCGCCGGCACCAATCAAACGACGCACCGGCGTTCGCTCACCGCAAATCTCGCAATCCAGTTTGCGTTTGGGTTTCTCGGTGATCCTCTGAAACAGATCCTGAACACTGCCGCATTTTGTGCATTCGTACTCGTAAGTTGGCATGGTTGGTTCTCCGTGGATTATGCAGACCGAGTGGTGGGTTCCGCCGCGTTGCACGCGACTCCACCCACCCTACTCATGACTTTGGACTTTCCTGGGGTTCGGATGATGCTACAACGACCTGGGCAGGGCGTAGTATCCGGTCGCGGTAGCGGTATCCCCGTTGGACTTCCTGGATTACAGTCCCCGGTTCGCACTGGTCGGATGGCTGTTGCATCATTGCGGCGTGCTCGGTGGGATCGAACGGCTTGCCGAGCGATTCGATCGCCTCGACCGCGTTGTCCTTCAGCAATTTCATCAGTTTGTCGTAGACCAGCTTGATCCCCTCGACAACCGCGTCCGCCTGGCTGGTGTTCTCGGCGGCTTCGAGGGTTCGCTCGAAGTCATCCACCACCGCCACCACCGCCTTCAGCAGTTCGGCATTGCCGTAGCAAATCGCGTCAGTCTTCTCCTGCTGGATGCGACGGACGATGTTCTGAGCTTCCGCCTTGGCTCGCAGATACTTGTCCTGAGCTTCGGTGAGTTGCTTGCGTAAACTTGTCAGTTCATCCTCAGGTGTTTGTGCCGTGGAGGTTTCCGGTTCCCGCGTTGCCGAATCCGTGGCATACTGAGCCACCTCTTCGGGAGAGGCGACTTCGATTTTGCTCTTTGGTTTGCTCATTTCCTGGTTCCGTCGGGAGATTGCTTCGCTCCGTTACCCTCTCCGGTGAAATAGCCCCTCAGCTTCTCGAAGAAGCCTTTTGATTCCGGCATCACCGATTTGTCTTCGGTTTCGGCGAACTTGCGCAGCAGTGTTTCCTGCTCGTTGCTCAACCGCGTGGGTGTCTCGACGACCACCTGCACCAGCTCGTCCCCCCGTCTGCCGGTGCGTATGTCCGGCAGCCCCAAGCCCGCCAACCGGAAGATTTTGCCGCTCTGGGTGCCCTGTGGAATTTTGAAGTCAGCCCGCCCGTCCAGTGTCGGCACTTCCACCTTCGCCCCCAGGGCTGCCTGGGTGAAGCTGATCGGCATACGGCAGACCAGATCGTTGGCGTGCCGCTCGAAGAACGGGTGTGACTGAATGGAGACGTAACAGTGCAGGTCGCCGCGCACGCCACCCTGAGCACCCGGTTCGCCTTCACCACGCACTCGGATCGCCTGACCATGATGAATCCCCGGTGGGACTTTGACGTTAATGACCCGCCCTTTTGGATGTCGGCCTCGCCCCTTGCATCTGGGGCAGGGTGTGACCACCAAAGAGCCTTGCCCCTTACAGGTGGGGCAGGTGGTGACCATGCGCCCGAACAAGATACCAAACCCGCTTTGCTGCTCGACTTGGCCGTAGCCGCCGCACGTCGGGCAAGCACGCCGCTCCGAGCCCGGTGCAGCCCCACTTCCGCTACAGGCTTCGCAGAAATCCAGGCGATCGAACTCGATAGTTCGTTCGACGCCGGCAGCCACCTCCGCCAAGGTAAGACTAATCTCTATCTCCAGGTCCGATCCGCGCCGGCCGCCACCAGACCGCCCACCGCCGAATATGTCCGTGAACATCGAAAAGATGTCGTCGATGCCCATGTGGCTGAAGTCGTGCATGCCGGCTCCGGAGAGCCCCTGATGCCCGAACCGGTCGTAGCGCTGCCGCTTGTCCGGGTCGCTGAGCACCTCATAGGCTTCGGCAGCCT
>JAGLWJ010000670.1 GCA_023133475.1 Phycisphaerae bacterium
ACGGTCGCGGTACTGATTGGTTCGGTACTGATTGGTTCGGAAAGCATCTTTGCAAGTTGGCAGCCATGGTCGTGCTGATGACGGCGCCCGTCGCCGTGGCCGAGGTGAAGTTTTCCCTCTCCCCGGAGCCTTACTATATCGGCGCGCCGATAAGCCTCTCCATCGAGGTAATCAACGAACCGAATCACGATCCGCCTGTAATCCCCGAGATCAAAAACGCCGACATCCGCGGACCCAGCAAAGCTGAGAATATCTCCATGCTCAATTTCAAGGTGACCAAAACCGTCACCTACAACTACGAAATCTTCCCCCGCCGCCTCGGCCCACTGGTCATCCCGTCGATCGAGATCGTGGTCGGCGGCAAGGCACGCCAGACCAGCCCCAGGACGTTGAACATCATCAAGGCTGACGCCCAAGATCTGTTGTTCGTCGAGATTAATGCAAACCGCAAGTCCCTTTACCTCGGCGAGTCGATCGCTCTCACTCTGGAAATCTGGCTTAAGCCTTTCCATGATCGACGACAGAGGTTTGGCAGCACGGCGGACATGCAGGAGTGCATCGACTTTCGCGGCAGTTCATGGGGGCCGTTCGGCGAGAGTCTGAAAGACCTGCGCAAGCTGTCCGTCCGCAAGCAACGACGAGCCGATGCGAAAGGCAATAAACAACTTTACTATGTCTATCGCCTCAAGCGGACATGGTGGCCTGAGAAATCCGGGCCTCTTGATCCGGGCGAGGTCAACATCATCGTGCAATACCCGCTCGAAGTGCATCGGCAACGGTCGCTGCTGTTCAATCAGGTGCGGGTGACACATGCCAAGCCCCTCGCAATGCAGGCGGACGTTGCCCCGATCATGGTCAAACCGATTCCGACCCAAGGCCAACCGCCGTGGTACAACGGGGCGGTGGGGCGTTACAAGTTCGAGGTGACCGCCAAGCCCACTAAAGTGCACGTGGGTGATCCCATTACACTGACCATGTCACTGCAGGGTGCGGGGCGGTTGGAATTGCTGCAAGCACCCAGGTTGGATAAGGTCGAACTGTTGGTGGAGCAGTTCAAGATTCCCGATGAGATGTTGGCTGGTGCGGTCCAGGGCAGCGTCAAGCGTTTCACCCAGACAATCCGTGCCCGTAGCGACAGCGTCGAGGAAATCCCGCCCATACCGTTCACCTGCTTCGATACCAAGGCGAAGAAGTTCGTCACGCTCTACAGCGATCCCATCCCTATCGAGGTGGCGGCTTCGGGCCGTCTGGCGGTCAGCACCATGGTGGAGTCCGAAATAGGCCCACGTGTTTCCACGCGGTTGACTCGCCGTGGTGAGGGCATATTGGCCAACTACACCAACCTGGACGATTTGTTGGTTTCACAAGGTTTCGCTCCCAGCCCTGCGACGGTTGCGTGGTTGGCTTCGCCGCCGGTGCTGTTTTTGTTGACTACGCTGGTCCGTCGCCGTCGCGAGCGGCTTAAGTATGATGTTGCCTACGCCGCCCGGCGCAGCGCCAAGAGCACCGCCA
>JAGLWJ010000671.1 GCA_023133475.1 Phycisphaerae bacterium
AGGCATGGGTCCCCCACCCCTTCCAGGGGTGGGGGACTGAATCTATCGTGGCATCGGCATCCGAATCAATCGTCGGCATTCAAATCAGCCACAAAGGCGGGTAGAACCCGCCCTACAAACTGGTTTCTGACTTTGGACTAGGGACTTTGGACTTATGAGTCGGTCGGTGGTATGCTAATGCCATGGCGCAACTTCGATACCTCGATCAAGCAGGAAATCTGCAAACGATCAACCTGGGCGAAGGCCCGTTCCTGATCGGCCGGAATAACACCTGCCAACTCGTCTTCATCGACGATATGGTCTCACGCGAACACACCCGCATCGACCACGAAAAGGGCGGGCGCTACCGCATCCGCGACCTGGGCAGCCGCAACAAAACACACGTCAACGGGCAAGTGGTCAACGAAACCCTGCTCCAACCGAACGACTTCATTCGCATCGGCGACCACGTGCTGGAGTTCGTGGACGAGGGGGCTTTGCCCAAAAAGCTGGAGTTGGACTTCCTCACCCCCGATCGACGCGACCCCGAGGGCAGCGATTGGATCAAAGCCAAATCCCCGCTCACCCTCACCTCCGCTCAGATCGAGCAGTTGTCCGGCCTGTCTGCCGATCTGGGCATCACCGCCCGCTCGGAGGATGTGGCAGACGCCGGGCTGGAGCGGTTGATGCTCGATGTGCAGGCAGAGCGTGGTTTCGTCGCCATGCGGGGAGAGGGCAAGAAGGATATCCGCGTGATCACGCATCGTGGGCTAGCTCCGTCGCCCACGAGTTCGCGCACCCCCGTTAGCGAAACCTTCGTCTACAACGCCATCCTGCAACAGGTTTGCGGCAGATACCCCGCCGATTCCCGGAAAATCGACCCCAAAGCCGGATATGCCGCGACTGCTCTGGTCGCCCCGTTGCTGTTTCGGGGCACGATTGTGGGGTTGATTTACGTGGATCGCCCGGCAACCAAAAAGCCGTTCAGCAAAACCGACCTGCAATACACCACCGCCGCAGGAGCACACCTGGGCCGGCAGATGGCCAACGCATCCGCTCGCCTGGCGCACAATGCCACACGCGAGGGGGCTGCCTGGCTCTCCACACTGCGACGACTGCAAACTGCAATGGCAACCGTGCCGCGAGATGGCACCCTGTTCGATGTCGCGTGCAAACTGTTTCCGGGGCAGGGGCGTTGCGGCGACTTCTGCGACGTGCTCGAGTTGACCGAGCATCGCACGGCTGTGATCGTGCTCGACGGTGGCGGGCAGGGCATTGCCGGGCTGGTCCAGGCGGCGGCCATCCGCTCCGGGATCGTCACCGCCCTGAAAACCGGCGGCGAAGAACTCGACATCGCCGAGCTTATGACCGCCCTGAACCGCTCGCTGGCGAATCAGCGGACACGCCAACTGGTGACCTGCACGCTCGTTCTGCTGGATGTGGCCTCCGCCCAGGTGACCTACATCAACGCCGGTGGCATGCCGCCTTTGCTCCTGACCGGACCGGGACGACTGGTCACCCTCGATCAGCCGGCTTTGCTGTTGGGCATCGACGAAGAGTACCCCTACGAATCCACCACCGTGGACCTGACCCGGCAGTTCAGGCTGATCTGCCATACCGACGGCTTGGTGGACGCGGTGAACGCAGCCGACGATGGTTTCGGCGAGCAGCGTTTGCACGAAACCCTGCTGAATCGTGAGGCTTTCGCCAGCCCGGCGGAGATCATCGGCCGGCTGGGCGACGCCCTCGAGGCCCACATTGCGGGTAATCCCCTGGTGGACGATGCTTTGGTTTGTGTACTAAGCAAAGATTGACTACGCCATGCTCATACCCGTTGCGGTGGAAACTCAGATCGCCGGCAAGCTCGTGGGCAAAAAACTGCTCTCGCGAGCGGACCTGACCAACGCCCAGATCGAGTCGGAAATCGCCGGGCAAGCCCTGCTCGAAACACTGCTGATCCGCGACGTGCTCAGCGAAGCCGATGCAGCCCAGGCTATCGCCGAATTCATGGATTTGCGATTCGTGGACCTCTCGCGGCGAAAGCCCTCGACTGCCTGGGTGCTTTCGTTGCCGGAGAACATCGCCCGCCGGTGCTGTGCTTTGGTGTTCGGCGAAGTCTCAGGCCAACTGGTGATTGCCGTGGCTGACCCGTTCGACCCCGCCGTTCGCAGCGTGATGGCCAACCGGTTCAACCGGGCCATCCAATACGTGGTCAGCCCCCGCTACCAGATCCAGCAGACCCAGGACGAGATTTACGGCGATGCCCGACACCGCGGAGCCCGTATGGCAGACGCCATCCCGGTGGCATCAGCCACCGCCACGGTGTCAGCCACCGGGCTCAACATGGTCGAGCAGTTCGACAGCATCATCGACGAAGCCGTCGATCGGCGAGCCAGCGACATCCACATCGAACCCGAAGATGACCGACTCCGCGTGCGTCTGCGCATCGACGGGCGCATGATCGAATCCCGAGCCTACCCGCTCGAAGTTGCGGCGGCTTTGGTCTCGCGAATCAAAGTGATGTCCATCCTGGACATCACCGAACGGCGCAAACCGCAGGACGGCCGATTCACCCACCGCAGCTTCGAGCAGGAGATCGACGTCCGCGTAGCCTGCATCCCAACGATCAACGGCGAGCGTGTCACCTTGCGTCTGTTATCTCTCGACCGTTCTTCATTGAACCTTACCTCGCTCGGCATGGAGCTGGAGGTCAAGCAGGCTTTTGAGCGTCTGATCCGCCATCCGCACGGCATCATCCTGATCACCGGGCCGACCGGCAGCGGCAAGAGCACCACGCTCTACGCAGCCTTACAGCAGATCAACTCGATCGACAAGCACATCATCACCGTCGAGGACCCGGTGGAGTATCACATTGCCGGTGTCAATCAGGTGCAGGTTGATTCGGAGTTTGGTGTCACGTTTGCGTCAGCCTTGCGCAGCATTGTCCGCCACGACCCGGACGTGATCATGGTCGGCGAGATCCGCGACGAGGAGACCGCCCATCTGGCACTGGAAGCCTCGCTCACCGGCCACCTGGTATTCGCCACTTTGCACACCAACTCGGCTGTTGGGGCTTTGACGCGCCTTTTGGACATGGACTGTGAGCCGTATCTGGTTGCGTCCGCCATCATTGGTGTGATGGCCCAGCGTCTGGTGCGGCGGATTTGCCCCAACTGCCGCCGGGCGTTTGAGCCCAACCCGTCGGAGCGTAAGCTGTTGGGTGTGCCGCCGGAGCAGATTGGTGTGAAGATTTTTCGTGGTGCGGGTTGTTCGCGTTGTATGCGGAGTGGGTACTACGACCGCGTTGGGGTTTATGAGTACGTGCCGTTTGACAGCGGGTTATCCGAGCTGGTGATGGGGAAGGCCGCCACCGAGAAGCTTTACAACTATGCCATCGAGCACGGCGCCACCACCCTCCGCCAGGACGCCATCGCCAAAGTCCGCCACGGCCTGACCACCCTCGAAGAAGCCATGCGCGTCACGGTCGTGGAGTTGTGACTTGGCGGGTGGCATGGTCCACGCT
>JAGLWJ010000672.1 GCA_023133475.1 Phycisphaerae bacterium
GCCCACAAGGGGCGACGCTACAGACTAAATCGACAAGCCCTGAAGAGGTGGGCCACCCCCCAGAGCTTCATCCCACATTTCATGCGTCACAGAGCGCTACAATGCTTCACCAGCTCGGCGAGTTGCAACGGATCGCTGTCCGTCAACTTCTGCACCCAAAACCGCACTACGTCATAATCAGCCTGTTGCACGATCTCAGGATTCTTGCCCAAACGCTCGATCTGCACGAACGTAAACTCGCCTCTGGGAACTTTTATCTCGACCCGCAACCCCCAACGCTGGTTGGTCACGATGCTTCCGAAGGGTTTGGCTGACCCGGCGATCTTGAGCCTTACAGCCACCTTGCCGGTCCAGATCGTCTCCAACTCCGGGACCAGCTTGCTAAACCTTCCAATCAGTGCCGCAAGCACGGTCGGCTTCCATAACACGTCGTGCCGTTTGGTGATACCGCGTTGCGAGAGATGCCACTGCCGCCCGTTGACCTTCCACGGCTCGCCTTTGTCGAGGGAGGACTGGGTTTGTTCGACCATCTCGAAGTAGGCTTTGACAGCCCCCTTCAGAAATGGCCGCATCGCGGTCTTGTTGACGTCCTTGAAGTCGTGCAGGTACACCCGCACGTGCTCGTAATCACCGCACGATTCCCGAACAGAAGCCCGCAGCCATTGCCCGTAGACCGGCAGATCAGCCCGCTCGTCCAAGGTCTTCACGCCGAGTTCGTCAGCCAGCCTCCGTCCGCGAAACGTCCCGGCGGGCACGCGGATGGTGATCTCCAGGTTCCAGCGCCCACCGGTCAAAGCGTGCATGAACCATTGCGTCTTGGTGCCCGGAGCCTTGATCTCCACGCAGGCCCGGTCGTTCCAATCGGTGGGAGCGAAAGGACCGAGCTTCTCGATGGTCTCCACCCACCAGATGAGCACATCCGGGTCCCATTTGACCGATTTGCCGTCGCGGCCTACGTGGTCCACTGTATGCCACTTGCGCCCGTCGACCTGCCAGGGCAGCATGGCGGCGGGCCCATCGAGGCCCAGGCGGACAGGGGCGTGCAGTTCGATTTCGGTTTTGGCGTGGGCTTGGCGATCGTAGACCTCGCGCTCGATATGCGGCCCTGCCTCCAGGATGGGTTTCAACGCTGCTCCGGTGTAAGAGCCGCTTTCGACCGCGACGGTTTCGGGATCACCGCAGACCACGAGGTATCCACCTTCGTCACCGGCTTCGGGGCCCAGGTCGATCACCCAGTCAGCCGACTTGATCACGTCGAGGTTGTGCTCGATGCAGACCACCGTGTTGCCCAAGTCCACCAGACGATGCAAAACATTAAGCAGCTTTTTCAAATCCTCGAAGTGCAGACCGGTGGTCGGCTCGTCCAGAATGTAAAGCGTCTTACCGGTGGAGGGTCGGCCTAGTTCGGCGGCCAGCTTGACCCGCTGAGCCTCCCCACCCGAGAGGGTCGGGGCGGACTGGCCCAGGCGGACATAGCCCAGCCCCACGTCGTCCAAAGTTTGCAACATGCGACGGATTCGCGGGATGGGCGTGAAGTGCTCCAGGGCTTCTGCCAGCGGCATCTCCAGCACGTCGGCGATGGACTTGCCCTTGTACTTCACCTCCAGGGTTTCACTATTGTAGCGACTCCCACCGCAGGATTCGCACTCGACCCACACGTCGGGCAGAAAGTGCATCTCGAT
>JAGLWJ010000673.1 GCA_023133475.1 Phycisphaerae bacterium
CCGACGAGGTCGGAGCGTTCGGCGAGAATCACCGGCAACTGGCAGAGATTTTTGCCCGGTACGTGGCCATGGCCTTGAACATTTTAGATTTGCTGATCGTAGAGCGTTACGCAGCCAGCGGGCAATTGGCCGACAGCGTAGCTGCGGATATCAGCGGTCCTTTGAACGATATCTGCACCGAGGCGAGCAGCTTGAAAGACGAGTACATCGGACAAGACGATATGCAACGGAGAATCCAGAGCATTGTAGACAACGCCGAGGCCATCCGTCAGGCGATCTCTGATGTTTCAAAGGAACGTCCGGGACTGCTGGACAAATCCAGAATCGAAATAGAACGGGATGAACGGCTGAAAGGTCGTCGAATCCTGGTTATTGATGACGAGCCCATGATTCGTCAGACCATCGGGGACTTGCTGCGGCGGCTGGGCTCGGCGGTGGATGGGGTGGCAGATGGTAATGAGGCCGTGGAGATGATCAAGCAGAATGATTACGAGCTGGTCATTTCAGACATCAAGATGCCGGGTAAAAACGGCTACGAAATATTCTCAGCGGCAAAGGATAAGTCGCCGGAGCTGCCGGTGATACTGATGACCGGGTTCGGGTACGACCCGAACCATTCCATCGTGCGGGCGAGGCGTGAGGGGCTTTCCGCGGTCTTGTTCAAACCGTTCAAGGTTGATCAGTTGCTCGGCGAGATTCGCGCCGCGGTGCGGGCCGGCCAGGACAGCTAACCTCGAGTATCCATGAACGCAGTTGTAGGGCGGGTTTCACCCGCCTTTGCCGGGCGTGGCGGCTTCGGGGTCCCAGGCATTTTCGGGAAGCTGCTCAAGATGCTCAAGCGCCGTGTGCGGGCCTTGTCCCTTGGCCAGACTCTCACGGTAAATCTCGGCGGCACGCCGACCGATGCGCAAGGCCCGCTGATTGGCCTGCACAACCTTCTCGCCCTTGGCTGAAAACAGCTCCTCAAGCACTGTGTCGAATTCGTTCAAACCCAAACCCAGACGGTCGCTGGCGGCTCCCAGGATGATGATGTTCTCAACCCGCGGGTTGCCCGCGACCTTGGCCAAGTGCTTGCTGTTGAGCAGTACGTGGTCCTTGGCCTGGGCAATGCGCTCGAGCAGCTTCTTCGGATCGGGATAGTTGTTGAAGTTCTTGATCGGAGAAATACTGCTGACGATGCACCCGTCCGGTTTAAGGTAGTTCTCGTGACGTAAGGCCTCCACCGGCTCGACGGCAATGATCACGTCGGCTTTGCCTTGAGGGATCAGCCCGCTGGGGATGCTGTCATCAGAAAAACGCACGTGGCTCTCGACGTTGCCCCCACGCTGGGCCATCCCGTGCACTTCCGACTGCTTAATCTGGTAGTCGCGGTTCAAGGCTGCTTTGCAGATGCAATAGGCGATGGACAGGATGCCCTGCCCCCCCACGCCCGCCAGAACAGTGTTCTTGATCATTTCTTGGCTCCTGGCTTGCGAATCTGGATACAGGCACGGGCTGATATGATGACCGACAGCCCCTTGTGCTCGATCTCCTCGCGGATGATCCGGACGTTTTTCTCATGGGACTTGGGCAGCGGAACGATGGTTCGCAAATGCTCGGGGTCCACCCCCAGCCCCTTCACCAGTTGGATGAATTTGTCGCCACCGATCAAAGCCTCCTGCCCGCCGGTCATCGCCACCGTGGAGTTGTCCAGGATGAACACGGTCATGTTGGTATTATGGTTGGCGGCTCCGAGCAACCCGGAAAGCCCCGAATGAGTGAAGGTCGAGTCGCCAATCACAACACACGAGGGGTGCACTCCACCTAACGCCGCTCCACGCGCCATCCCAATCGAAGCCCCCATGTCAACACAGGATTGGATCGCACTATAAGGCGGCAACGCTCCAAGCGTGTAGCAACCGATGTCACCGAACACCACCGCATTGGGGTACGACTCAAGAACTTCCACCAACGCATTGTACGAGTCGATGTGCGGGCAACCGGTGCACAGACGCGGTGGGCGACTGCCCAAATCAGACTCTTGTACCCGTGACTTGTGCAATTCCATGCCCAAGGCCTTACGCACCAACTCCGGAGTCAGTTCGCCGGTCATGGGTAAGTGCCCGGTATGTTTGCCGTTGATGGCTTTGCCGGGTATTTGCAAAACCCCACGCAGTTGAGACTCGATGAACGGATAACCATCCTCCATCACCGTGATCTCGTCGCAGTGCTCGACAAGCTGCCTGATCTTGTTGACCGGCAACGGATACTGGGTAATCCGCAAAATGGAAAAATCGGTCGCGGGGCCGACGTTTTCCAACACGTATCCATATGCAATCCCAGAGCATATGATGCCCTTGCGACCAGCCAGCTTGAGCACATTGTGCGTCGACTCCTCCGCCAGGCTTTGAAGCTTGGGTCCCGCATCCACCAGACGCTGGAAGCGACGCCGGGCATTGGCTGGCATCAGGGTCCAATCGGAAGGATTCCCCACCACGCCGACAGTCACCTCGTTCTTACCGTGCTCAAGAACCTTGACGTTCCCCCGGCTGTGAGCCAACCGGGTGACCAACCGGATCATGATCGGCAGCCCCAGACGCTCGGATTGCTCGAAGGCCTCCAAGGTCATGTAGTAGGCTTCCTGTTGGTCGGAGGGTTCATAAACCGGTATCTGGGCGAACTGCGCGTAGAAGCGGCTGTCCTGCTCATTCTGGGACGAGTGCATCCCCGGATCGTCCGCCACGACAAGCACCAACCCGCCGTTAGCTCCGGTGAGAGCGGAGTTTATGAACGGGTCAGCCGCTACGTTAAGCCCCACGTGCTTCATGCTGACCAGCGCCCGCTTGCCGGCGTAGGACATGCCCAAGGCCTCTTCGTAGGCCACTTTCTCGTTGGCTGACCAGTCAGCCACCACCGGTTTGCGCCCGTTGCCCGCCTGAGAACCCTGGTTCCATTTGGCGAGATACTCCAGAATTTCCGTGGCTGGTGTGCCGGGGTAGGAGAAGACGCCGGCGATTCCGGCGTGCAGCGCACCTAACGCTATTGCCTCATCTCCCAGCAAGATTTCGGTCTTCATCCCGCTTCCCTGCTCGTGTTTTGCTGAGTTCATCATTACCTGTACTGATTTGTATTAAGAACGTCGTTGACCATCATACAGATTTACCTAGTGTGACAATCCTGCAACTTCCATGGGCAACCCCTGTGCCGCAATGACCGGTCACCGATAAAAAACCCTAGTTTTCGGGCTTGAGTGCCGATCAGGGGGTATCGAGGCCCGTCGAACGCCCCTCGCCGGACAACAGATGGGAGTCGGCGTGCGGAATCTCACGCACGGCTGGGGAGGTTTCTGTCGCATATGGACCGTGTAGGGTGGGTGGAGCTTCGCGGAGCGAAGCGCAACCCACCGCACCGCCTGTTCTGTTGTAGGGCGGGTTCCACCCGCCTTCTTCGCTATATCCATCGCAATGCTAAATATAAAAGATATGCCTTATAGAATAAAAAATGAGCTAGATAAAGCAAATTACTTGCTAATTGCGCTTATCTCTGGTAGAGTTAACCAAGAAGGCGGGTGAAACCCGCCCTACAACTATGGCAAAGCCCAAAATCGGCGATCCCGAAAAATAGGAGGTTGTTATGGAACCAACAGGCTTGAGAGGTTTTCTGGAAATCCCCTACGAAAAACTCGAGGAGCTGAACCTGTCAGCCAAAAGCAAGCGGGCTCAGTGCGTGAACCCCGGCACCATCGAGGAGGAACGGAGGAAGTACCTGACCGATGAAAAGCGGATTAAGGCGGTGACGGTGTGCTTCTCGGACCTCGAAGGGCGCTTGCACATGCTCGATTACGACAAGAAGTTCCTGCTCCGATCGGCGGGCAACCTGACCTTCGACGGCTCCTCGATCCGCGGATTTGCCGTCCAGGCGGAGTCTGATCTCAAGTTGGTGATCGATTGGGGGGCGTTCTACTGGTTGCCGGCTGACATCTTCGGGCCGGGCAAGGTTGTGGTCTTTGGCGAAGTCCTAGGCCGCGACGGATCGCCTTATGCCGCCGATTTCCGGTTGCATCTAAAATCCTATACACAAAAACTTTACGAAACAGATGGCACTGTCGCGGTGGTTGCCCCGG
This sequence comes from Phycisphaerae bacterium, assembly GCA_023133475.1. Lineage (GTDB taxonomy): Bacteria > Planctomycetota > Phycisphaerae > UBA1845 > UBA1845 > JAAEQG01. Next base: position 4,103 of record JAGLWJ010000673.1, read on the forward strand.
AGATAGAAGGGTTTTTGTTCAGAGGCTGTGACGCCGAACAGCATTACCACGAAACCGGGGTCTTTGAGTTCATCTCCACGGGCGGCTATTACCATTCGCTGCCCCAGGACAGCCTGCGGCAGTTCATCGACACGTCGGCGGAAGTGCAGCGGGCCATGGGCTTCGGCAACGAAAAGGACCATCCCGAGGTCGCCCCCTCGCAGTTCGAGATGAATTTTTCCCATGCCGAAGCCACAATTGCCGCGGATCAAATCCAGCTCTACAAGCTGCTTTGTCGCCAGGTGGCTCAGCGTAAGGGCATGACCGCCAGTTTTCTGCCCAAACCGGTGGCGGGGGTTAACGGATGCGGGATGCACACCAACATCTCTCTGATGCGCGATGGCAGGAACAGTTTCCATGATAAGGAAGGCAAGGACGGTTTGAGCCCGCAGGCCTGGGATTTCACCGAACGGATTCTGCACAGTGCCCCCGAGCTTTGTCTGGTGTTGAATTCGAGCGTGAATGCCTACCGCCGTCTGGACCCGGCGTTCGAGGCTCCGAAGCAGATCAAGGTCTCGGCGGTCAATCGGGCGGCGATGGTTCGGGTTCCGCTGGCTGACGAGCACTCTGCACGCATCGAGATACGCTCGGTGGCGCCAGATGCCAACCCATACCTGCTGAT
>JAGLWJ010000674.1 GCA_023133475.1 Phycisphaerae bacterium
GTGGTCCCGCCGTCGTCGGTCACTACGGTGCTGCCCAGAAACTGCAACCGGCTGGCCGCAACGTTGTCCACCGCCTCAAACATTCCACTGTTGGTGATGTTCGCGCCGTTGAGATACAGCCGGGCCCCGTCCGCTTTCATAAGCCCCGCGTTGGTGATGTCGCCGGTCAATCCGAAGTATGTGCTCGTCGGCGTGCCGTTCTGGAACGCCCGAATCACCCCGTCGGCATTGTTCACTACGTCGTTGTCCAGGTACGTCCAGTTACTGCTCGAAGTCGCCCCGCCTTCGATCATGCCGCTGTTGTCAATCAAGGCCGTGCCGTTGACCCGGGTACTGTTGCCCACAATGGCGAGCCTGCCATTGTTGAGAAGATCGACCGACCCGCCGTCGAGCGTCGTCGTTCCCGAGTTGACCGTGATCTGCCCCGTGGGATTCACCGTGATCGGGGCATCCACTGTCCCTCCCGATTGAACCAGCAACTCGCCGTCGAGATTTAAGCCGGCGGGCAAATTGAGCCGAGCACCACTGGCGACCTGAAACTGGATCCCGGCGGCGATGTCAACCAAGTTGCTTGCGGACAACGCGGAGTTCGTGCCGCTCACAAACCCGGTCGCCCCGTTGGTGAAGCTCAGCGTGCCCAGTGCCACGTCGGCCCCGCCGGAAACCTCCAACCTACTGTTGGCCCCGTCGATCAACGTCGTGCCACCCAGGTCGGTCACCGTCGTATTGTTCAGGAAAACCAACTTGCTGCCGTCGGCATGATCAACCGCCTGAAACGTGCCGCTGTTTTGCACATTCGCGCCGCTGAAATACAGGTTGGCGCCCTTGGCCTCCATCAGACCCGCATTGGTGATGTCACTGCTCAACTGGAAGCGTGTGTTGGTCGCCGTCCCGTTCTGGAACGCCCGCACCACCCCGTCGGCGTTATTCACCAAGTCGAGGTCCATATAGGTCCAGTTGCTGTTTGATGGTGCCCCGCCTTCGATCACACCACTGTTTGTAGCCACACCCGCGCCATTAAGCCTCGTGGCGTTGTGGATAAGCCGCACGCTCGAACCCGACGCCACCGGCATCGATCCATCGACGCCCAAAGCTGCACTGCTTCCGGTGATCTCCACGTCACGGTCGCCCACCCAGGAGAAATCACCGGTCACCCAATTGGTGCTGCTGGTGACCGTGAAGCCCGCCGACGGGTTCAGCACCAAGCTGCCGTCAAACGTCCCACCACGGAAGCTGAAGTCGCCATCAACCGCCAGATTCGACGCAACCAGAGCCCCACCACTCACCAAATCGATCAGCGACCCGGCAGCGCTCTGCGTCAGGCCCGACAGGGAGAGCGAAGAGCCGGCCCCGGTCACGGTCAAAGTCGTGTCGGCAGGCAGCATAGCTTGCCCGCTACCGGTCAGCACCGACCCTCCCGATACCGTAAAGTCCCCGCCGTCGGCACTCCAGCCGGAAAGGTCGAGGTGCGTTGGCGTACCCTGTTTACGGTAGTTGTTAAACACCAATTCGCCACCGGTGCCGGCCCAACTCACGTCGATCTGCGAAGCGGTGGAGTCCGTATTGGTGAAGCTGATCTCCCCGGCGTTGCGGATGTCGAACGATAAAACGCCCGCCTCCACCCAGGTCGCATTGCTGACGTTGAAATCACCCCCGTCGGAAAGGATCGTCCCGCCATCGTCGAAGATATTCCCGTACAAATTGAACGTCGTCGTCCCCACCGCCTCCGACACAGCCTTCAACGTGCCGCCCGAATTCTCCAGGATGCCGTCAAATGTTAGCGTCGCGGTCCCGGTGCCCTTGTCCTCCACCCCAAGCGAACTCGTCGAATCGAGCGTGGTATGCACCTGCGTCAGCGTAGTGGTCCCTGTCATCACCGTCGCCAGGCCATGATTGGAAAGGCCCAGCGAACCACCGAAGACATCCACTCCATTGGCGAACTCGAACACGCCCTCGTCGGCCTGCATGACGCCGAAATTCTGAATATACCCGCTCGTTGCCTCGAACCGCACCGTCCCCGCAGTCGCGTCGATCACCCCGCCTGAAGCATTGATCACCAACGCACTGGACCCGCTAAAGGTGATCTGGCCCGAGCTGTCGGCGGACATCAAGCCGAAATTGGTCACGTTCTGGGAAAGGCTCAGTTCGGCCCCGCCGACGCTTTCGATCACCCCGCCGCTGTCGTTGGTGAACTGCGAGCCGGTGAACGTCGAATTGCTGCCGTTGGCGATCAAAATCGCCCCGGAATTGTGCCAGTTGTCAACATTGACGTCCAGATTCCCCGACCGCGCGAACAGCTCGCCTTCGTTGACGAACTGGTCCATATCCAGCGTCAGCGTCCGTAGCGGCGCGTCGGCATCGATCATCCCCTGGTTGATGAAGGAACCCGCACCTTCGATCCGCCCCGAACCGCCGTGAATGCGATGGTCCGGGCCGTTGGTCACCGTCACGCCCAACGGGATGTTGAGCAACGGCTGGTCCGCCTGAGTCATCGAGCTCGAGTAGAAGTAAAGCTCGCCACTGCCGGTGAACGACAGATCGTCCAACGCCTGAATCTCGCACGTCCCCCCGGCATACGAGCCATCCCCCAGCCACATCGTCCCAGTGTTGTTGACGTCGCTGTTCAACTCCAGCGTGCCCGATTTTATCCAGGCAAAGCCCTCATTGTTGAACGCCCCGAACAACCCCGACGTCCCGGAGTGGTCGATCAACACCTGACCGGTGTTGGTCAGCCCGCCCGGCTGAGCCAACGTCAGCGAGAAACCGTCGAGAAAACGCAACGTCCCGGCGTTGGCCACCGTGTCCACCGTCACCGACAAATCCAACGATACGTCGTCCACCGGGGACCCGATGGCAACGTCGTAGGTATCGCCGTTGTTGTTGGGCACCAAGGTGAGGTCCCACGCGGATGGGTCGCTCCACATCCCCGTGCCACCGGCCCAGTTGACCGCCGTCCCCGCCTCGACGCTATTACCCCATGCCAAGCAAGCCGCGAATGCCAAACACAACCTCGCCCCTGTTCTTACACCCGCGAAAGTCCAGCCCCCTCGACACCGGTAAATATGCATCATCTCCTCCTTATTAACTGGCTATGCACGCCCCACAACACCCTCCAACTGCGGTATGCTAAGCACCCGGGTTCAACCCTGTTGTCTGTGGACCGGTGATGGCGGAAACGGCATTCTCGCCCAGCTAGAACGAACCGGTAAAGCCCGACTGGAAACCGCCAAAATCATCCGTGTCCACGTCGTTATCCCAATCGAAGTCAAACGTATTGCAAGCGGGTGGATCGACCGGACCGTTATCCGGCCCCGTCATGCACCCCACAAAGTTCGCCAAGTCCGCTAAATCCACATCGCCATCGCCGTCGAAGTCACCCGGTGGCGACGTCACGGTCAACACCACCGACCCCGACCCGATGTCGGCGATGTCAAACAACGCCCCATCCGGCGGCCCGGTCGTATGCGCCGCCGCAATATTCGACAGCAACACGGTCACCGTGCCGACTCCCAACGGCTTGACCGTAATCTCCTCGAGCAAAACCCCGCTGCCGGGTGGCAGACCATCACTTGCCCCACCAGGTGCCATGTCAAACTCATTGTCAACAGCCACTTCCGTAATGGATGAGGCGATCAGGTCGTGCGGCAGATTCTCCTCGAACGGCTCCTGCCACGTCAGGGATACATACGTCAACCCGTTGGCCCCGGTAGGGTTCAGCGACCGATCGACCAGCGTTAGAGCGGTGTCTCCCGATGCGCTCAGAGCGAACGCCACGGCGGAGAGCCGTGTATCGAACGTGGCTTCCACTCGCAGAGTCACCTCCGTTCCTGACTGCACGGTATCGCTGCCGGGATTGGCCAACGAAAAAGAGATGGAACTTGCCGGCGCAGTTCCGCACAGCGCGCACACAACCGCCCCACCGGCCAAGAGAGACCATCGTGGAATAATCATTCCAGCCCTCCTCGCAAGATGTCCTACACACTAAAAACCCGAAAATGCCCACCTCGGCTGGCCCTAAGGCTTAACCACCCTCGCACCCGGCGAGGCAGCACCCTCGAACACTACGTCCGAGAAAGATTCAGTATAAAGAATACAGCAAAACCATCGCCCCGTCAACAGTTTTTTTTGCGAAAGAGAAAGTTTTTCAGGGCAATCGCATCTAACCCGGATAATTCACGAACGCAGTCGTCATGCCGCCTTTGGTGGCGAGTGGCGAGTGGCGAGTGGCGAGTGGCGAGTGGCGAGTGGCGAGTGGCGGGTGGCGGGTGGCGGGTGGCATGGCCAAGCGTCTCCGACGACAGGTTGTCATAAGGTGACCCTGTTT
>JAGLWJ010000675.1 GCA_023133475.1 Phycisphaerae bacterium
AGCCGGCACCTCTTGCCTCTTGCCTCTTGCCTTCTTTACGCCGCCGGCGCCTGCTTAGGATTCGACAGCAGGAGGGTGACTCCCACGATCGAGCCATCCGACCCACCCCGCACCAGGCGAGCACACACATACTTCTTGCTCGACGCCACCCGATCAGCACTCAGCAGGTAGCTGCTCTGATCGCCGGCCGTAACAATGGCTCCGGTAGCCGCCAGCGTCAGGTACGATCCGTCCGACGTGTCGCAGTGTTCGAGATAAACGTTCAGGGTATGGCTGGCATCGACCAGCCCAACGCCGACGACCGCGTCCACGCGGTTGTATTGCGACCAGTCCACCACCGTCCCCTCGGTGGTGGCCGCCGTGGCGTCCACCGGCTCGATACTCTGTACCACTTTCCGATCATTTGCTATTGCCGATGCCATGTTTGAATCTCCTATGCAAAGTTACCCGCCCCGACTTTGGACTCGGGACTTTGGACTCGGCGGCTAGCTAGCTGCCGTTTTCAGCACCGCCATGGCCTCACCCACCGCCTCTTGAATATCCTGCCGGCAGACCGCCTTGATCGCAATCTGCTCTTCAAGCCACTTGACCTGGTCGCTTCGCTCAAGGGACATGCCGCGCCGTTGGCCGAGCATTCCCCAGGCATACAGTGATCCGAAGGCGATAAACTTCGTGCTCACTGCATCGTCGCCGGTATCCGGCAGCACCTCGGTTTCTCGAACCGGGAACCCGGCGACTTTCAGCGGGTGCCCTTCGGTCGGCTGGTTATACATTGGGCGCCCGGTGGTGTCCGCAATCCGCTCGACCAACCCCGCGATGCCGGAGCACATGTAGTAGCCGCAATCAGGCATCTTCCGCACCCAGTCCGGCACCGCATACTTGAGTGCCACCAGTTCGTCGTGATCCACCTCCGCAAAGGTGTCCTTGCCTGACGCCATGGTCACCGTCGCCACGTTGGCGCTGCTGAACACCCCGGTGATACCCGCGTAGGTGCTGGTGCCGTCGCCCATGAATCCGTTGAGGTCTTCGGCCTGGGCGAATGCCAGGGCGAACTCGAAGCCGAGCAGTTCGCCGAGCGGGATCACTGCGTCTTCGTCCAGTTCCTTGCTGAAATAGCTCAACGCCGCCCACTTCTTAGCCGTCAGCGTCACCTTCCCGAGCGACACATCACTGGCCGTTATCGCCACGCCCTCGTCTGGATAGTAGACGGTCAGCCCGCCCTTGCGCACTGGCCAACTCTGCCGTGCGCTACTCATGGGCACTTGGCGGAGGTACTTCCGCAGCACGCCGTATTCGTTCACATGCCGAATGAACGTCGCGACAAACTCGTCGGGGACCAGGTATCCACCGGTCGCCCCGGCCCCCTCCCCCATCGCCTTCACGAAGTCTTCGCCCTTGACGAACCGCCCGGCGGCACTGCGCAGGGTCAGCCCCGCCTTAGCCAGTTCCTCCGCACAGGCCCGCCGCACGTCGCCATTGGGGTGCAGTTGTGCCAGCACAAACTGCCCGAACTGCGCCGCCCGTTCGGCGTTGGGCCAGAGACCTGCGTACTCCGGATCGCGTTGTGCGCCATGGAGAGCGGTCATCCCCGGCAGTTGCTTGCTGTACTGCTCAACGAGCTTGCGCACCTCCTCGGACGCCGTCTTTTGGGCCGCCACCTGCTCGGCCAGCGTAGCGTCACCCTCGACCTTCTCACCACCGAGCCGTTCAAGCAGTTCGGTGTGGTGTTTGAGTTTTTCCTCGAATTCCTTCATCCCTTTAACCGCCGCGTCGAGTTGCCGGTTGATCCGCTCGCCGATTTCCCTCACGGTGGTTGCCGCGTTGTCTGCGTCGCTTGCGTCTTTTGCCATTGTCTTACTCCCGTTCCAGAGTCGTCAAGCCGACGGCTTGCTCGAAGCACTCTGCTATCTCTCGCTCGGTTTCCGAAGAATCATCGGCGTCGCCGTCTTCGCCGTCGTCTTTTTCCAATTCCGCCGCCGGCATAATCGCCTCGGTCAGCGCCTTAACTTGCTCCTCTAGTTCTCGGAGCATATGTGCCGTTTCCTCGGCCCGCTTCTGGTCACCGGCATGTGGGCCGCCGTACTGAGCGATCCGGCCCATCACATAGTTGAGCACCAGGGCATTGCTGTTGGCCGGCACCGGCACACCGGAAATCTCCAGCAGCAGCGCCTTGGTATGCACCCAGCGCCCGTCACGTTTCTCCATGTCGCGTGACCGGAACCCCACGCTAAACGCTCGTTGCAGGTGGTCGCGGTAGGCCAGCCAGTGATCCAGGCTCACCGCGTTGCTGCCGAACTGCGCCACCCCGGTCAGCGGGTTCTTGTTTGTATGCAGTTCCGCCGCGTAGGCGATCACCGGCGTCATCCCGGTGCTCAGCCGATG
>JAGLWJ010000676.1 GCA_023133475.1 Phycisphaerae bacterium
CGACCGCAGCCTGACCAGTGCCATCGTCCATGCCGGCGGGATTCTGCCTCGGAACAAGATCACCACCGAACGCTGGAACGCCGCCCTGGACCTCATCTACGATCGCCGAGAGGCGGCGGATGATCCACTGCTGACCTTCGTGGGATTGTTCAACGAAAACGAAGCCGTCGAGGAAAAATGCCATGCCCCCGACCTGCCCGTCGAGCAGCGCCTCAAACAGCGCATCATCGACGGCGATCGCAGCGGGCTTCAGGACGATCTCGATCAGGCTTTGACCACCTATCAGGCGTTGGACATCGTCAACGACCTGTTGCTCGACGGGATGAAGACTGTGGGCGACCTGTTCGCGGCTGGGCAGACACAGTTGCCCTTCGTGCTGCAATCCGCCCAGACCATGAAGGCTGCGGTGGCCTACCTCGAACCGTACATGGATAAGAAGGAAGGGACACACAAGGGGGTGGTGGTACTGGCCACGGTGCGCGGCGACGTCCACGACATCGGCAAGAACCTGGTGGACATCATCCTGACAAACAACGGATACCTGGTCCACAACCTGGGCATCAAACAGCCTATCAATACCATCATCGACGCCTGGGAACAGCACAAAGCCGACGCCATAAGCCTGTCAGGCCTGCTCGTCAAATCCACGTTGGTCATGAAGGAGAATCTCGAGGTGCTCAAGGAACGTAATCTGTCGCCGACCGTCATTCTGGGCGGGGCGGCATTGACCCGGAAGTACGTCGAGCAGGACCTCAGGCCTAACTACCCGGGAGCGTTGTTCTACGCCAAGGACGCTTTCGAGGGGTTGCACCTGATGGACCGCATTATGGCTGGGGAGCCGGCAGTCAAGGAACCTGCCCTACCGCCCCGGCGTGCCCCCAGGCCGGCGGTGCAACTCCCCACCGCTGCCCACTCGACCGTCGGGAAGGACGTGCCTGTTCCCCAGCCACCGTTTTGGGGCAGCCGGGTGATCGAACACATCCCACTGAGCGCCATCGTGCCCTACATCAACGAGAAGATGCTGTTCCACATCCAATGGCAGTATCGGCACGGGGAACGCTCGAATACCAAATTCGAGCATTACATTGATACGGAAGTTCGCCCGATCTTCCGCGATCTCGTGCGGATGTGCGAAGAGAACGAGATCATCCAACCACAAGCGATCTACGGATATTGGCCGGTGCAGGCGGACGAAGATACGCTGATCGTCTACGACCCCAAAGACCTCAGCCGCCAACGTGCCCGCTTCGAGTTTCCACGGCAGTACAAGGAACCTTACTGGTGCATCTCGGACTTTTTCCGCTCGGTGGAGCAGGGCGAGATGGACGTGGTGGCGTTCTCGGTGGTCACGGTAGGCCGGCGAGCTACCGAGGTGGCTCACGAATGGTTTGCCGAAGACCGCTACCGCGACTATCTGCACTTGCACGGGCTGGGGGTCGAAGCGGCTGAGGCGTTGGCGGAATACTTGCACAAGCAAATCCGCGCCGAATTGGGCATCGCCGACCACGACGCCCGCGAAATCCCACGTCTGTTCCAGCAGAAGTATCAGGGCAGCCGCTACAGCTTCGGGTATCCCGCCTGCCCACGCCTGGAGGACCAGGTCAAGCTCTGGCCGCTGTTGGAGCCCGAGCGCATCGGCGTGTCACTCACGCCCGAGTTCCAACTCGAACCCGAGCAAACCACCACCGCCCTGGTCTGCCACCACCCCGAAGCGAGATACTTCAACGTGCGCTGAGAGGAAAATGGAGAATGGAGAATTGAGAATGGAGAATTGAGAAAATGGAAAATGGAAAATGAAAAATGGGAGACATTGTTGTTGTGTGCACATGCGGGTGTGTAGGGCGGGTTCCACCCGCCTTCTTGGCATGACGCGGTGGGTGGCCCTTGACCATGTTCGGCGCCGCACGCTTTCGC
>JAGLWJ010000677.1 GCA_023133475.1 Phycisphaerae bacterium
CTTACGGTCGCGGTACTGATTGGGTCGAGTCGTAGGGCGGGTTCCACCCGCCTTCGTGGCATGGGACGGCGGGTAAAACCCGCCCTACTGGTTCTCGGCGGATGATGATAGGATATAGGTGGAACCTTAAATCATGACATGGTTGGTTACTCCTGTTTGTGCAGCCACGCTTTCTCAGATGCGGGCTCAAATCGATCAGGCTGTCTCCGCCGGGGCGGAGGGCGTCGAGTTGAGGCTTGATTACCTCACCCCTCAGGTGACACCCTCCGAGGTGGCGGAGGTGCTCTCGGCATTAGAGCCTGGCTCATGGATCGCCACCTTACGCTCCGCCGACGAAGGCGGAATGTGTCATGTGCCAGCAGACGCACGGCTGATGTTCCTGCTCCAAGCCACTGCCAACCGCACGGGATGGCTCGACTTCGAGTGTCGCGCCTTCGAAGACGAATTCTGCAAGAACATGTGGACGGCTATTCTCGGCCGCCGGCAGTGGATTCTTTCACTGCACGATTTCCAAGGGCAACCCGAGGACGTACCGGCTTTGGCACACGAGATCGTTTCGGCTGGCCCGGCGGTCGTCGCCAAGATTGCCTGGCAAGGACACGCCCTCCATGACAACATCATGGCGTTCGAAACCATGCGCAAGCTGGGCGAACGGGTGATCGTCATCGTCATGGGTGAAGCCGGGCTGGCGTCGCGTGTGTTGGCCAAGAAGTTCGGCGCGGCGATAACCTATTGTGCCCTGTCCTCGGAAACCGCAACAGCCCCAGGCCAAGCAACTTTGGACGAAATGCTGCACAAGTACCGCTGGAATGCGATCTCGCCGGAGACCAGGGTCTTTGGGGTGTTGGGCAGCCCGGTGCGGCACTCGATGAGCCCGGTGCTGTTCAACCGCATGTTCGATCACGCCGGAGTGGACGCGGTGTATCTGCCCATGCTGGTAGCCGGCGGCGCCGAAGAACTAGTGACCTTTCTGGAGCACTGCCGATACCGCCCGTGGCTTGATGTCGGCGGGTTCAGCGTGACCCTCCCTCACAAGCAGTCAGCCTGCCACTTTGTGGGAGCGTACATCGAGCCGTTGGCAGACCGTATCGGGGCAGTTAACACGCTGGTCATGCGTGACGGCTGTTTCCACGGCTACAACACCGACTACGCCGGAGCCCTGGACGCTCTGTGCCACGGGCTTGACTGTGAACGATCCGATCTGCATGGGATGGGCGTGGACGTGTTGGGGGCTGGTGGGGTCGCCCGGGCGGTGGTTGCGGGTTTGGCTGACTGCGGCTGCGAGGTGACGATCTTCAACCGGACGGCGGTTTCGGCGGAGGCGTTGGCGCGGGATTTTGAATGCTCTGCCGCACCGTGGGAGCAGCGTTTCGAGCGTAGCGGTCGCGTGGTGATCAACTGCACCAGCGTTGGCATGTCTCCGCATACCGGCGATTCGCCGCTACCGGGCGACGCATTGGGCGACGGCCCGGTGGTCTTTGACACGGTTTACAATCCGGTCGAGACCCGGTTGCTCCACGATGCGAAGCAGGCCGGCTGTGTCACCGTGGATGGGGTGGAGATGTTTGTGCGGCAGGCGGCGGCTCAGTATCGGCTGTGGTTTGATCAAGCGGCCGACCTTGCGATGATGCGTAAGATCGTGTTGCAGGCTTTGGGCGGAGATGGGAATGGGTAATGTCGTTCTGATCGGGTATCGCGGATCGGGCAAGACCACGGTCGGGCGGCTGGTGGCGGATCGGCTGGGGTATGAGTTTGTCGATACCGACGTGCTGGTTGCCGAGAGGGCAGGCAAAACCATCGCCGCGATATTTGCCGAAGATGGTGAAGCGGTCTTCCGCAGCCTGGAGGCAGAGGTGATTGCCGAAGCCTCCGCCCGATCGCGCATCGTTTTGAGTGCGGGCGGCGGAGCCATTCTCCGTGACGACAATGTGCGGCGGCTACGTGAGTGCGGCACGGTATTCTGGCTGACCGCTGATGCCCGGGTGCTGTGGTCCCGTATCCAGGGTGATGTCACGTCCGCCGCCAATCGGCCGGCTTTGACCAGCCGAGTTGACCTTGACGAAGTGCGACATGTTTTGGGCATACGTTACGCACGTTATGAGAAATGTGCCCACCAACGCATCGACACCACCAGTCTAACTCCGGTTCAGGTGGCTGAAGCTATAGTGCTCCGTGACGCATGAAAGAAGGCAACAAGGCAACGAGGTGTCTT
>JAGLWJ010000678.1 GCA_023133475.1 Phycisphaerae bacterium
GGGATTCATCGAGACCGACATGACCAGCAATCTTCCCGATCAGGTCAAGAGCAGCTATAAATCCCTGATCCCCCTCCGCCGCTTTGGCCAATCGGAGGACATTGCGGAGGCGGTGGTTTTTCTGGCTGGTGCGGGTGCTGCCTACATCACCGGGCAGGTGCTTACCGTGGACGGAGGATTGCTGATGTAACCGGTTGTAGGGCGGGTTCTACCCGCCTTTGTGGCATAGTGCGGCGGGTGAAACCCGCCCTACAAAGAATGTAACCGCCACAGAATTGCAATGTGTCACCATGACAAGTGTTGCGAACCGAAAGCCCTTTGGCTATATTACCGCCGCTCGTTGAGCGTGGATTTTGACCCTAAAACTGTAGCAGGAGGACCCACAGGTGCCTACCGTAGAAGAAATCGAGCAGAAAGTTATCGGCGTGGTTAGCGAGCAGATGGGTGTTGACCAGTCCGAGATCAGCCTGGAAACGTCGTTTATCAACGATCTCAACGCCGACTCGCTGGACACCGTCGAGTTGATTATGGAACTCGAGGACGAGTTCGACATGAACATACCCGACGAGGAGGCTGAAAAGCTCCAGACCGTCGGTGCGGCGGTCTCCTACATTCATCAGCAGATGGAAGACAAGTAGGCTTAAAAGCGGGGATTGCAACATATGTCCGATCGGCGCGTGGTCGTCACGGGAATGGGTCTGATTACACCCCTCGGCGAGACGGTGGATGTGTTCTGGGACAACCTTCTTGCCGGCAAGAGCGGTATTGCCCCGGTGACTTCCTTTGACGTGAGCGATTTCAATGTGCGCATCGGGGGCGAGTGTTCCGACTTCAAGGTCGAAAACTACATCGACCGCCGTAAAGGCAACAAGCTGGATCGCTCCACCCAGTTCGCTCTCGCCGCCGCTCAAGAAGCCATGCGGATGAGCGGGCTCGACTTGGGGGCAGAGGATACGACCCGTATTGGCGTGATCATCGGCTCGGGGATTGGCGGAATCTCCGAGATGGAGTCCCAGCACAATCGCCTGCTTAACCGTGGGCCGACCAAGGTCTCCCCGTTCACTATCCCACGGTTGATGCTGAACGCCACTGCCGCCTGGATATCCATCGAATACGGGTTGCGGGGGTTGTCCAGTTCCATCGCCACCGCCTGTGCCTCGGCAACCCACGCGATGGGTGATGCCTTTCACACCATCCGCCGCGACGAAGCCGATGTCATGATCGCCGGTGGAACCGAAGCCGCCCTGACCACATTGGGGTTGTCAGCCTTCGCTTCCATGAAAGCGCTCAGCACCCGCAACGACGATCCCAAGCATGCCTCCAGGCCTTTCGACCGCGACCGCGATGGTTTTGTTATGGGCGAGGGTGCAGGGATTCTGATCTTTGAAGAGTTGAACCACGCCAAGGCACGTGGGGCTGACATTCTGTGTGAAGTCGGAGGGTTCGGAAGTTCCTCCGACGCCTCGCACATTACTCAGCCGAGCGAGTCGGGTGAGGGAGCGGCGACAGCCATGCGACGGACTCTGGCTTCCGCGTCGGTCAACCCCGATCAGATCGACTACATCAATGCCCACGGGACCGCCACGTCGTTGGGCGATATAGCTGAAACGATGGCGGTCAAGTCCACATTCGGCTCACACGCTCACAAGCTGTGTATCAGCAGCACCAAGAGTTCGATCGGGCATTTGCTGGGCGCCAGCGGGGGGGTGGAGATGGTGGCATCCATTATGGCTTTGCGGCAAGGGGTCGCCCCGCCCACGATCAACCTGAACCATCCCGGCGAAGGTTGTGATTTGGACTATGTCCCCAACACCCCGCGAGACTGCAGAATCACTACTGTAATCAAGAACTCCTTTGGTTTCGGTGGGCACAACGCTTGCATACTGATCCGCCGTCTCGAGTAGTTCTCAAGTTACCGGACATTCTCCGTCGATATTGCCGATAACATCCAACACTCTACGGGATATCGTAGGGTTAAGGTAGATTCTGCGCTGGTTGCTCCGTATGACAATCACTCAGACGGACATTGATTCACTACTGTCTGCCGCCGGGGGTCTGGCGGATCAGCCGGACCTCACCGCCGCACCGGAGCCTGTGGCATCTTCGGGCAATACTGCCCCGTCGCCTCAGGCCTCCGTCCATCCCCCCTCGCCTATTGCGAAAAACGTCCCCCGGGAACTCCGGCGCATTTTGAAAATGCACGTGCCCGTCATCGTCGAGCTTGCCGAGCAGGCCATGTCGGTGTCAGCCATCCTCAAGTTGAACAGTGGTTCAATCCTCGAATTCGAGCGATCCGCCGACGCCGAACTCGAGCTACTCGTCAACAACAAGGTCATCGGGTTCGGGCAAGCGGTCAAAGTGGGCGAAAACTTCGGTCTGCGAATCACACGCCTTTGCGAAGTCCGCGAGGCAATCAAAGCACTCGGAACGTGAAAAAATGGAAAATGTGGGTGTTCGCGACGACGCCGTGGTGTTTAGCCCGCATTTCTCACACCGCAGAGAACGCGGAGATCGCAGAGTATTTCCTGGAAAGAAGTTACAGCCAAATTAAGACGTATCGGGTGTAAACATTCAGTGAACCCGTGGTGAACAGGCAACAAGACAACGAGACAACCTCCGGCAAGCCGTCGCGCTAGCGGAAGTTTACAA
>JAGLWJ010000679.1 GCA_023133475.1 Phycisphaerae bacterium
GGATCCGAGGTGGGTCCAGGGATGTTCGTGCGTGTGGCTACCGGCAACGTCTGGACCGAAGTTCCGGTGGTTGAGGCCAGGGTGGCTGACCGGAGTGCGCTGAGCTTTCGGTTGCGCTACGACTCGCGCTTTGCGGGTGGTGATTCTGAGTTTCGATCGCTCTTTCGGCAGACCGTGCTCGGGCCAGGCTGGACCCATTCGTACAACAGTTTCGCTTTCAAGGGCACGAACTGGGGACACACCGAGTTCATGGTGATCGACGCCCAAGGTCGTCGTCGCAACTACAACCCATTGTCCGGGGGCGTGGGAACCGCCAAGATGCCCGGCGCGTTCTCCTGGATCGCGGAACCGGACGCCTCCACATATCGAGTCCATTACCAAAACGGCAGCTATGAAGAGTACACCCTCATCGACGATGTTACGCCTCAGTATCTGAGCACCATCGAGGATGGCCTTACCCGCAACGGCAGCTACCCCGAAGAAGAGGGCGACTGGTATCGACTCACCAAGATCGTGGACCGTCGCGGCCGCACCACCGAGCTGATCTACGACCACGAAACCACGGGGCTGCTGACCGAGATTCGGGACCCTTACGACAACAGCACCATCACCCTGGAATACAAGCCGGACACCGAATTGCTGGAGGAAATCCATCACCCCGATGGCGTGGTGACGATTCTGAGCTATGACGACGATGATCGCCTGATCGGCATTCAGGACCCGGAACAGAACAGCCGGACCTACACGTACAAATCCACGACGGACCACCGTATTGAATCGGAGACCCTCCGCAACGGGGTCAAGTATCGCATCTACTACGGCAACGGCTCGGTGGAAATAAAGGACACCCATCCCGACGGAAGCCCCAACTTCTGCTACGTCAAGGTTTGGACGGACGACGACGCCTGGGATGACGACGCCTACTACTCCAACCAGACCTTCCAAGCCCGCACCCAAGGCGGGACCGTTAGCGTCCGCAAGGGGGTCTCCAGTTCGTCGTGGACTTATGAGGTCGATGATCTGGGCCGCGTTCTAAGCTTCACACCCCCCACCGACCCGGACGACCCCACGTCACGCACCGTGGTCAACACGTATGACGACGAAACGGAGAATTTTGAGGCGGGCACGCACACGTTGACCGGCACCGGCACCCATTGGCTGCGCTCGCGTCAGGTGGGCGATTTCGCCCCGACCCACTACGCATACGATGCGGAGACCGGGAAGATCACGGCGATCGTGGACCCCGAGGGCAACCTGACCGGATACGAGCACAACGACCCGAACTGGCCCAGCCTGGTCACCAAGAAGGTCGAGCCGGATGGCGATGAATGGAGCTACGCCTACAGCGCCGGCAGGGGCGATCTGCTCAGTGAGAACCTCACGACCAACGGTGGGGCCGAACCGTCCCGGACGATCACTTACTCATACACGTACTTCAGCGGCGGGCGTCCCGGCCGACTTGAAAAAAGGGTGAGGACAGACATCCACGGGAATACCACCACGTGGAACTTCAACTCCAACGGAACGATTGATTCGGTGGTGACGGATGAGGGCGGCCTGGACGTAACCACAAGATACACACATGACGTGATGGGCCGATTGCGGACGCAGACGCAGGTGCGAGATCAGAATCCCGATGTCGAGGTCGAGTATTTCCACGACGATGCGGGTCGGCTGACTCGAACGGTGGTCAACTCCAACGGGCTGGCTTTGGAGAGGGTGCACGAACTCGACGGCGAGGGCTATCTAACCGCGGTGACCGATCCGCGCGGGATGGTAACGCGGTATGAGTACGATCGGCGTAATCGGCTGACCAGGCAGATCGTGGATTCCAACGGGCTGGCGTTGACCACACAGTATGAGTACGACTTGGCTAACAACCTCACCAGGATCACCGATCCGGAACTGCATGAAACTGCCATCCTCCACTACAAATTCGCTCTTGCCCGTCTTATTACTGATGCGGGAGGGTATGACAGCAAGCTCAAGTGGGACGCCCTGAGCAATCTGAGCAGGATCGAGCGCGAACGAACACCAGGAAGCGATGAGTTTTATGTGACGTCGATGGATTACGACGGTCTCTCGCGGTTGACCAGCGTGGTGCGAGACCCTGACGGATTGGCCTTGGAGACCACCTACACTTACGATGCCGACGGTGGTGGCTGCTGCTGCGCCGGCACGCCGGGGACGGGTTTGGTCGGCGAGATAACCGATCCGGCGGGCAAACACACCTTGTTCCAGTACGACGAGCTTGATCGGCTCGCTAAAACCATCCGCAAAGTGGGCGACATCGGCAGCGAACCGGACGACGATGACGTGGTGACGGCCATCGAGTACGACGAAAGCAACCACCTGGTGGATGTCCTCAATCCGGAAAACGAACTTGTGCGGTATACGCTTGACGCCGCCGGGCGGTTGTCCACGCGGGTGGTTGACCCCACAACTGCCAACTTGGCAACGACTTACAGCTACGACGGCAACGGGCCGACGCGGACAGTCATTCCGCCCAATGGGAACAGCATCACCCACACCTACGATGCTGCCGGGCGGTTGACCGAGTTATCCGACCTGATCGATGGTCAGTTCGTCAGCTACACCTACGATGCCGACGGGAACGTTCTCACCATCACTGACGGCGAAGGTAATCTCACCAGTAACGGGTACGATCGCGTCGGGCGGCTTATCTCGGTGAAAGACCCCAACGGCGAAACGGAAACCTACACCTACGACAACAACGGGAATCTGGCCCGTGTGATTGACCGTGAGGATCGGGAGATCCAATACGAGTATGACGCGCTCGATCGCATCGTGAGAGTGACCGAGGACGAGGCGGACGGCGGGCTTAAGCGTGTCACGGATTACACCTACGATGGCCTGGGCAACCTGCTCACCCTGACGGCCTACACGAACACCAACGGTACGGGGACGGTGGAAACCACGACCTACGAATACGACTCCGCCGCACGGCTGACCAAGGTGATCTACCCGGACAATGATGCCGGCAGCAACGGCATCGCCCGGTTCACCTACAACCCCGCCGGCACGATAGCCACGCGCACCGACCAGAACGGCGTGGTGACCACCTATGCCTACGACGACCTGCATCGGTTGACCAATCGTTCATACGATGACGGTGGAGTGACGCCTGCGGACACGTTCGAGTATGACAAGGCAGGCCGGCTGGTCAGGGCCTCTAATGCCAATGCCGACATCGGCTTCACCTACGACGACGCCGGGCGATTGACCGGCGCCGAC
>JAGLWJ010000068.1 GCA_023133475.1 Phycisphaerae bacterium
GAGCGGCCATCCGTCCCCCACCCCGTTCGCCGGTCCTCCGGACCGGCGAAACGGGATGGGGCACCCACTTCGGGCTCGGATCCGCAGACGCCTCGTTGCCTCTTGCCTCCTCACCACGGGTTTACTAAATGTATACCGTTCATGAATTATCCGGGTTAGCCCGGTCGTAGGCAGCAGCGATATCGGGCCATCCCCGATTCTCCCACTCGCCCGCGCGGGATATCGTAATGTGAAAGCGTGGAGTGGATTGCCGGTTGGGGGAAACCGGCAGAAGCGGCGGGGATTCGTTATACAGTAAGGCCCATGGAGGTCGGTGCCCGTTGTGCTCAATGGCGCGATAGGGGGACACGACCATGAGGCTTGCTCGGGAATAGATCGTCGGGGGGGCATGGGGGTTCGTTGTGGCTGCGTTGGTTATCGCCGGGGCAACGAGTGTTTCACGAGCCGGGGACGCAAGGTGGCAACGAAGATTGGCTGACCAGTTGCGGAACGGCCCAGGGGTGACGAATCATCCGGTTGGCGTGGTGCCGTCGGCATCGATGCGTATTCCAGCGGATTGGCCTGTAGGCTCCGACGGGGCGATCACCTGCCTGACCTGTCACTATCAATTGCCGTCGCCAAGCGGAGCCTCGCCGCCGTGCCTGCGCGATTTCGACGAAGACGGGGCGGAGCCGGCCGACTTCTGCCTGAACTGCCACCACGGCAACCCCGAGCGAACAGCAGAGACAATGCACTGGATGGTAGTGGGAGTTGCCCATGTCAAGGAAGACACACACTCGGATCGCCGCCCCGGATTACTGGACGCCGACTCGCGCCGTTGCCTGGAGTGTCACGATGGGGTGAACGCCAACGAAGCAGCCAACACGACACCCTGGAATCGAGGCCCTGGATGCCTTGGGGACAAACGGCGCAACCATCCGGTTGGTGTCCGGTATTCCGACCGCCCATCACCGCAGCGTTCCGTTCAGTTGCGCCCGGTTGCTTTGCTTCCAGCAAACGTTCGTTTGCCCGACGGGCAGGTGAGTTGCGTCTCATGCCACGATCTCTATGCCACCGACCAGCGTCGCCTCACCGTGCCAATCGAGGGTTCCGCCCTGTGCTTCACCTGCCACGACATGGACTGACGCAACGAAAAACGAAAAATGGAAAATGGAAAATGGAAAATGGAAAATGGAAAATGGAAAATGGAAAATGCGGACTTCGCGAAGTCCGCATTTTTCATTTCCCCACGCTCCCCTCCGGGTTGCCGCTAAACATCGTCACACACTTGCATAAGAATAGTCCCCATCCCCTATTCTCAATTTTCCATTTTCCATTTTCCATTTTTCTCAGAAATGAGAAAGCCTGGGGGCGGTCGGTCCCTATCGCCCTTGGAGTAACCCAACAGGGTTAGTTGACGTCATCCGTGCGGAACTGATCGAAAAACAGGTCGAAAGCGGCGTTAGCGACCCCACGCGTGGCAGTCTCAATCGCAGTGACAGATTGGTTGCGAAACTCCGGGCATACCCCCATAAGAAAAGGTAGCAGCAAACATACCGCAAAAACTACCAGACCAGAGGAGGTCCAAAACGACGTTGGTTGGTCCTTTCTCACGCGCAAGGACTCCTTATAACCAAGCACTTCACGCTCCCCTTCGGGTCGCCGCTAAACACTACGGACTTGTCGCCGCTGACCCACATTTTTCTTGAACGCGGAGATGCAGAGAAGAAGGAAGTGCACCCAACAGCAATGTTTCCTACCACATCCCCCCCTTTTCCATTTTCCATTTTTAATTTTCCATTTTCCCATTCTCCATTCATCACGTTCCCCCCCCCACTATTTGCCAACTCCCACAGGCTAAGATACATTCCCTCGCCTCGAAGTCGTGCCGGCGGCGTACCGCAAGTACGCGGACTATTGTAACCGTGATCCCATGGGGTTGAAACAGGACGCTATTGCCGATCGCCCGGATTTGCCCCCTCAAGTGCGTCACCTTGGGGGTCGGCTTTTCCATCTGTTTATCCCCGGAGTGTTGCTGTGCGTCTTCGCGATTCTGTTCGTCGGCTGGGAGGTGGCCAGCAGACACCTGTTTCCAGGGATATCGACGGGGCTGCGACATGCGTTGCTCACGGCGTTTGCCGGTGTGGTCACCGGGCTGGCGAGCATGATTATCTACATGACGATGCGCCGCCACCAGCGCCGTCTTTCCACGACGGCTGAGCAGCTTATGCGTCTTCTCGAGTCCTACGAATCGAACGCCTCGGTTTCACGGCGTTTCGAGAACCCGCACCTGGTGCACTGCCGCGACCTGCGGGATTGCGAGCGGCCGGACTGCCCGATGCACGGTTCACCCGGTGAGCGTTGCTGGCAAGTGATGGCGTTAAGTTCCGTCGCGCGTGAAGGTTGCGATTCTCCGATCGCTATCGAGCAGTGTCACAACTGCCCGGTTTACCGAATCTCCTGCCCGAACAAGCTCACCGAGCTGGGGGAGAGTTTCAACAACGTGATGTTCCTGCTCGAGGAGGAGGCAGCGAGGGTCGAGCGAATGCGGGCACAGATGTGCGAAAAGCAGAAAATGGTCGCTATCGGGCAGATGGCTGCCGGAATCGCACACGAGGTGGGTAACCCGCTCTCGAGCATTTCTTCGATTGTGCAGATGTTGAAACGCGGGGGAGCGGACAAGGGCACCGTCGAGCAAATCGATCTTATCGAGACGCACATCCAACGGATTTCGACCACCGTCCGCCAACTGGTCAGCCTGGGGCGCCCGGTTTCGGAGCAATGGGAGCGAGTGGACTTGGAAGCCACTTTGAGCGAAGCGGTGCGTCTTATCGCCTTCGACCGGCGGTCGCGCAACGTGGACATCTCGTATGACCCTCCTCAATCGCTCCCTCCAACCTATGCGCTGCGCGGGCAACTCCAGCAGGTGTTCATTAACCTCTTTCTCAACGCCCTTGACGCGATGCCCGACGGCGGCAAACTTAGCATCCGCGCCCAGAAAAGGCTCAGGAAGGTTGTCGTGTGCGTGGAAGACACCGGCTGTGGAATTGCCCCGGAGATCGACCGGCGGGTCTTTGAACCGTTTTTTACCAACAAGGAACCCGGCCGGGGGGTCGGCCTGGGTTTGGCAGTGAGCTATAACATTATTCAGAAGCATGGTGGGCAAGTCGCGGGCGATGACCTCGATTATCGAAACGTTGCAGCGTGTTTCCCACACCATGAGCAACGTGCTCATCTGCGGGGAGAGCGGGACGGGCAAGGAGGTTCTTGCCCGGGCGTTGCACTACAACGGGATCACCCGCGACAAGCCGTTCATTGCGGTCAACTGCGGAGGTTTGACCGACAATCTGGTGGAGAGCGAGTTGTTCGGGTATCGTCGCGGTGCGTTCACCGGTGCGGAAGCCGATCGTTGCGGGTACTTCGAAGCCGCCGACGGGGGAACCTTGTTTCTCGACGAGATTGGGGACTTTCCGCCGGCCAGTCAGCCGGTTCTTCTGCGTGCGATCGAGCAGAAGGCGGTCACCCGCGTCGGCGACAACCGCCCACGCCCGGTGAACATTCGCATCATGGTGGCCACCAACCGCGATCTCGAAAAAGCGATCGAGCAGGGCGAGTTTCGTGAGGACCTCTACTTCCGCTTGAACGTTATTCGTTTTACCTTACCCCCATTGCGGGAACGCCCCGAGGATATTCCGCTCCTGGTCGAGCATTTTGTGCGAAAGTACAACGAGGAACTCAAGTGCGACTGCCCTGGTTTCAGCCCCGAGGCGCTAAAAGCCATGTGTGCCCACCGATGGCGCGGAAACATCCGCGAACTGGAGAACGTGGTCGAACGAGCCCTCATATTCGCCACAGCCCAAATGGTCACCCTGGAGGACCTGTCCATCGCCGCCGGCCCGGCAACTTTGGCTCCGACCGCCTCGCTGGATTTGCGAAAGGCAACCCAAGCGTTCGAGAAGCAGCACATCGTGAAGGTGCTGACCAGCCACGGGGGCAACAAGGTGGACACTGCCGCGGTGCTGGGGATCGGCTTGTCCAGCCTCTATCGCAAGATGGAGGAATTAGGCATTTCCAAGACGCTCGGGGAAACCGCCCGAGCAGGATAAAAGTGGATGTGCATTCGATGAAATCAACGCTCATGTGTTTTTGTATGGTCGCGTCGGCAATTCCGGTGTTCCCGGCGTTTGCCGCGTCGCCCACCACCCAACCGGGCGGGCACGGAATTCATCCGCCCCTGCCCAGGCAGCAATACTTCGTTCAATGCCGGATAACCATACAAGACAAGCCAACCGTCTTCGAGACACCCGTGGCATTGTCTTCACCGGTGGTTGCGGCGGAGTTGAAGCAATTAGTGGAGCTGCCGGCTCCGGTGCATCCGGTTCACCTGACGCGCTACCTTCCCCGAGCCAGGCGCGAGCAGAGCGTGCACGAGGTGAAAGGCGAGGGTGGCAAGCCGGCCGTCGAGTTATCCATCGTCGGCCCCACCCAATCGTTCCAGCGGTGGCTGATGGCCGGCGATGCGGAACGCAACCGACTGTCCAGCTTCATCGGGGTCTGGCGTTATATGGCTGTGGAGGGCAAATCGCAACGCGACGAGTTGTTCGAGCAGTTCAAAAACGAATTCAGCGGCGAGCCGAACCTGGTGATCAGCCGCGTGGACGGGGAATCCACCCATGAATTGGAGGCATTGCCCGGTAAGGTGCGGCGCCTGGACGACTTGGGGTGCACCGTGCGTGTTCTGACGTTTCATCCTCACTTTGCAATGAGCAAGAGCACCAACAAACCCGTCAACGTGTCGGGCAAGCGCCTGAACCCGGCGGTGCAGGTCGAGCTTGAAGCCAACGGCAAAAAAGAGGTTCGCTGGGTGTTCGCCAAGTTCCCCGATTTCAAGATGCACGAGGGGCAGGCTCTTCCTTATAAGATCGTGCTGGATTGCCCTGTCGAAGCCAAGAGCAACGTCCCGGACTTCGTGCTGATGACCATTAACAGAGGTGTTCACGAGGTCTGGGCTCGCCATGAGGGCAAGGCGAAATCCAAACCCCTTTCGCTTAACCAGAAGATCAAGATAGGAGCCTCGCAATACACTTTTCATCTGGCCCGGTTTGTTGCCTCGGGTCGGTTGGTGGAGAAGTATGCCCCGACCGAAGCTCGGGGCGGTTCACCCGCGTTGCGCTTAGGGAGTGCCGACGCGACGGGCCGGAACATCACTTTCTGGTTGGGTTTGAACGAGCAACGGGTCATTACGACCCCCGTAGGCCCGATGACGGTGATTTTCACTTCCCGTCAGGCAAATTCCAAGGGAGTGCATCCATGATACGTTTACGAGCGCGAGTCGCCGGTAGCAAACCCGCCCTACACCTTTGATGGATTGGACCAATGGACCAACAGACTCGTTACTACAGCACCAACCATAAAGTGCCCGAGGTGAAACTACGTGAGGCATTGCTCCAAGGGCAAGCCGGCGACCTGGGCCTGTTTATGCCCAAACACCTCCCCCACTGGACGACCGAAGAGCTTGCCGACCTGGCGGATCGGCCTTACGCCGAAATCGCTCATCTGGCCCTGCGACGATTCACCGGGGGGATGCTGGGCGACAGCGAGTGCCGGGCATTGTGCAACGATGCCTACGACTTCGACGTCCCGCTCGAACACGTCACCCGCAAGACTTATGTCATGCGTCTGGACCGGGGGCCTACTGCCTCGTTCAAAGACTTCGCAGCCCGCATGATGGCTCGCTGGTTGGGGCGGTTGGTTCGTGATCGGGGCGGCGAGCTGGTGATTCTGACCGCCACCTCCGGCGACACCGGCAGTGCCGTGGCCCATGCGTTCCACGGCGTGGAGGGCATCCGGGTGGTGGTGCTGTTTCCTGTTAAAGAGGTCTCCGACCGCCAGCGGAAGCAGATGACCACCATCGGCGGGAACGTCACCACCACCGCCGTCGAGGGCAAGTTCGACGACTGCCAGGCGATGGTCAAACGTGCATTTGCCGACCCGAGCCTGACAAGCATCCGCCTGACGTCAGCCAACTCGATCAACATAGGCCGACTGCTGCCTCAATCGGTTTACTACATCTATGCCTACACTCGCCTGGCTGACATAGCCGCCGGTGAGCCGATCATCTTCTGTGTGCCCTCGGGCAACTTCGGGGACATGATGGGTGGGTTGCTGGCTGGTCGCATGGGGTTGCCGGTCCGCCGGTTCGTCATCGCCACCAACGCCAACGACGAGGTGCCCCGGTTCCTGGCCACCGGGCGTTATGAGAAGATCGTCCCCTCACGGGTCTGCATCTCGAATGCGATGAACGTGGGGCACCCTTCCAATCTGGCCCGGTTGGTGGACCTCTACGGCGGGCGGATGGATGAGCAGGGCACACTCCACCAACCACCGGACTTCAATGCCATGGGCTGCGACCTCTACGCGGTCGGCATCAACGACGACGAGACCCGCCGCACCATCAAGGAGGCTTATGCACAGTTCAACTTGTTGCTTGAGCCGCACGGTGCGGTCGGTTGGGCTGGTTTGACCAGGTTCTTCACCGAGCATCCCGAAGATGCGGATGTCTTAACCGTGTCACTGGAGACCGCTCACCCAGCCAAGTTCCCCGACGAGATTCGCGCTTGTGTGGGGGTGGACCCGGACCCGCCGCCGAGTCTCGTCGGGCTCGACCAACGCAAGGAATGCTATACCACCATCCCTGCGGACTACGATGCCTTTCACGAAATGCTGGTGGGCGAGTTCAAACGGTAAGAGGTGTTCTGGTTGCGGGCGGTTACTTTCAGTGTAAATATTCAGTAAACCCGTATGCGGAATAGCATGGGTTTTGTGGCGGGTGGTCTGGGCAATGGGTGGCAGACAAGGCCCGCGCCAATACTTCCAGCGCCAAGCACGGGCAAGGACCGCCAAGTGGCGTCATCGCATGATGAACGTCTTCTGGGGGCGGTCCTTGCCCGTGCCACCCAACTCTACTTGCCCTGGCCACCCGCCGCTTGGATCAAGAGGCTTCTTGCGGTAGAATGATGATCGAGAGTTCGGCAAAGGAGAAATCTCGGATAATGGCATCACCTTGCCACATAGGGTCCGCGCGATCGTGGAAACACGTCCGTGGGGGCCTGCAAATCAGGAGGCACCGGCCATGTTTGGCGGATTCGTCATGATAGTACCTGCGGGGATCAACATAGGCCTGTTCCTCGGAGGCGTATTGCCGGCTTCGGCGGGCACCTGGGGTGTCGTTGAAGATATCAATCGGTGCATGGACCTCGATGATTACCCGGCCTTCCATGCGTGCATAACCGGACCGGAGGGTGGTCCTTACCCACCGGGCTGTGAAGTGTTCGACAGTGACAGCGACGGCGACGTGGACCTGATCGACTTCGCCGTCTTTCAGGACGCGTTTGGCATGCCGACCGGCGCCTGTTGCTTCCCCGGTGGGACCTGCAAGGTAAGCACGGCCGAAGCATGCGCTGAGGCCGGGGGGGGTTATGGAGGCAACGGATCGTCCTGCGATCCGAACCCCTGCCCGCGACCGGGGAACACCTGCGACATGCCCCTTGTAGTCCGTCTGCCGGAGGAC
Organism: Phycisphaerae bacterium; assembly: GCA_023133475.1. Classification (GTDB taxonomy): domain Bacteria; phylum Planctomycetota; class Phycisphaerae; order UBA1845; family UBA1845; genus JAAEQG01. The sequence goes on from JAGLWJ010000068.1 coordinate 7,550, forward strand.
ATGGGGTCGAACTTAGTCTACGTCGATCTGAACACCACCTGTGGTCGACGGAACGACTACGACGACACCTGTCTGGACTATTACGACGGCGGGGAGGATGTCATCTATGAGCTGATCGTCTCTTCCGCGTTGCTGGTGCTCATTGAACTGGACCCGATGAGCAGCGAGTGGACCGGCATGGCGATCGACGACACCTGTCCCCTATCCGATCCGTGCATGGGCTCAAGCACCAACGATGCGTCGTTTCCCCACTTCATCGATGTTGTCCTTCTGAGCGAGGGCACTTATTACCTGATGATCGACACCTGGCCCCCGCCGGATTGCATTCCCCAGTACGAACTGACGATCTCCTTGGTGCTTCCTTAAGAGGAACCTGGCGGATTCGGGATCAACTCGCGTTGTGGGCCGGGGGCTGTCCTGGTAAAATAGGGCAACTATCGTTGTAGATGGAGAGTCTCGGCTCAGCGATTCGGAGCTCGCCGGCGATGGCAAAGAAGAAACCGTCAAGCGCACATGCAGGCCTGATCGTTCGCGCGCTTTCTCCCGAAGACTGGCCGACCATCGAAGCACTGTTTGGCCGTAACGGCGCGTGCGGCGGATGCTGGTGCATGTGGTGGCGAAGAGAGCGTGGCGGCAAGCTATGGGAGCAGAACAAGGGGGCAAGTAACAAACGAGCGTTCAAGAAGCTTGTCACTACCGGCAAGGTCTTCGGGTGCCTGGCGTTCTCGGAGGATCAGCCCGTGGGGTGGTGCTGCATAGGTCCGCGTGCCGACTTTCCTCGTCTCCAGCGCACAAAAGGGCTCGATACCAATTGGGGCGAGCGCACATGGTCCGTCACGTGTTTCTTCATTCGCTCGGGATGGCGACATCAAGGCGTTGCAACGGCTCTGCTGAAAGAAGCCGTTGAAGTCGCGCGAGCCAACGGAGCCAAGGAACTCGAGGCTTATCCGGTTCGGCCCAAAGCCGCCGGTGCCGGCGATATCCCCGCGGCCTTTGCCTGGACTGGCGTCCCGCGCTTGTTTGAAAAAGTCAAGTTCAGAAACGTCACGCCGCCGGGCAACTCGCGGGCCATCTACCGAAAAGTGTTTCGACACCGCAGGCGGCCGGTGGCCAGGGCAACGTGTGGCACGGACAAGGCCCGCGCCAATACGTCTGGAACAACCACCAAAGCCTTGTCGCGGGCCTTGTCCGTGAGCCTGTCACGCAGCGCCCACGGAGCTTCCAACGCCCAGCACGGGCAAGGACCGCCAGGTAACGTCATCGCATGATGAACGTCTTC
>JAGLWJ010000680.1 GCA_023133475.1 Phycisphaerae bacterium
GCGGCGAAGCGGGTCCCTGGAGCGAAACGGCCAGCGCGACGATTGGGACGTAGGCGACGTTTGGACTGTCCTGGGGAGCACCTGATGGTCGAGAGACCGGTATGGCGGACCGTGGGGAACGGATGGGCCGCGGTGGACGCAATGGCCTCGCCCTCGTCGCCCGGTCCAGATTCTTGTTCTGAAGGAGCTTGTGAACATGAAAACGAGAAACATAACGCCACCAGCCTTCGATTGCGGATTCGGGCTGTGCCCAAGCATCCATGAGACGGATCGTGACACCTACCTGATCGTCGGGAAGCCAATTCCCCAGAGCGATTCCCATATCGATCACAGCAACGATGAAGTCGTGGTTGAAGTGCCGCGTGTGCTACTTGACAGTTGGCGATGCTCCGCTCCCTCACAGAATCTCTACCCGTAGGACCGAGTATGCCTGCTACGTTCGAGTATGCGGTTGCTGCAGCAACGCTGCTGCTCTTTGCGGTCATTGCCTTTCGTGAAGTTCGCCGCGTCAAGTCGCCCCGCGATTATTTCCATGACTCCCGATTGCGGCCAGCCGTCTGGAGCTACGCAGCCGCGAATATCTCACTGGGTACGGGATTGGCTTATGCCCTGAGCGGTGGCCAACAGCTCGGCTTCTGGATGTTACTCCCGCCCGCAGGTCTCCTTGCCGGGTATTTGACTCTTGCGTGGCTATGCTCGCGCATGGGGCAATCAGCGTTGAAAGCCCCCGATGTGCTACGGGGCTTCGCGGAAGAAATCGCACAGGATACCGGGAGGGCGAGCATACTCGCACCAACCCTCGTGCTCTCCCTGTCATTGGTCTTTTCGATCGCGCTAGCGTTTGAGCTCTTCATATCGTCCCGGCTGCTGTGTAGCGTCCTTTTCGGGCAAACTGGACTGTGGTGGACACTGTGTACGTCTTGGGTCGTGTTTGCCTTTGTACTCGTGTGGTGTACCGCGTCCGGGATTCGGGGTGTTTATGCTACCGATCGGCTGCAGCTTATTGGCACGTTTGTCCTTGTGATTCTGGTTCTGCTTGTGGCCGTTTCCACACGCTTCACCCGAACCCCGCCTGCTCTCCAACTTGACGGCCACGGTGCTCTGCCCTCATGGACGGTCGTCGGGGCAGTCGCCAGCGCCGCGGTTATGGCTTTTGCCACCCAGTTTTATAACATCCTCAACTGGGGTGCCATCTCCCAGATTGAGGAACGCGTCGCGGTTGCTCGGATGCTGAGACGTGTCGGGATCGTAACGTTCACAGCAATTCTGGGGATTGTGATCGCAGGTGCTACATACCGACCAGACGGAGCCCCCCTTGGGGATCCCTTGAGTTCGCTGCTCAGCGATTATCATGCGGCACGCGCGGACAGCCGGGCTCTATCGTGGATTCTCCCGGTGGTTGTTCTCCCGGGCCTGCTCGCGGTGCTCTTTTCGACTCTGGATTCTCTCGTCATCAACACAACGCGCTTCATCTATGACCTCTTTCCAGGGCACTCCTCAAAGAGCGAGCTTGGCTCGGACGAAAAGGCCTATGGACTAAGAAAGGCTCGACAGCTGACCGTAGCTGTTTACGCCGTTGTGTTCATCCTGCTAACCGCCATGCATTTCCTGACACCCAACTACTTCCGGCTTCTTCTTTCGGTGTTCGCCGGCGCACCGGCATTCGCGCCTCTACTTGCTGTGATCCTGTTCCTGCAACGACGCAGCCGCTCGCTTGCAGTCTTCTCCGATAAGATCATTGCCACCTACGGAGCCATCTTTGTTGTCGGCACCTGCGTGGGGTGGACAGCTCTTGCGGCAGGTAAACCGTGGGCCGAGCGCGTGGGGTTGTGGGTATTCTGCGTATCTCTCGTGTTCTCGCTGGTCTTGGGGATCATCGCTCACAGCCGACGGAAATCTGTGACGAGTGGAGGCTTGTGAATGACTGACGATCATCCGGCGAAGGAGAAGGGCAGCACTCTCGTCTTCTGGCTTATTGTCGGCTGTGTTGTGGTGCTTGTTCTGGCCGCCTTTGTGTTCTATGTATTGGGACTCTTTGCGTGCTCGATTTCCGACGGTGAGTGCAATGCTGTCAACAAGAAGTGGGCGTTACTTGGCACATTCGGTGACTCGTTCGGCGCGATGAACGCGCTTTTCAGTGGGGTTGCGCTCATCGGCGTCGTGGTCGCCCTTATCTACCAAAGGCGTGAGTTGGGTGGCCAGCTGGAGGAATTGCAGAAGTCGGTCAAGCACCAGGCGAAGCAACTGCATTGGACATCCCAAGCCGAGATACTGAAGACGACTAGGGAACTTGTGCTGCTGGGGTTAAGTAACGAGGAATTCACGTCGTGGATGACAGGCCAAAACTGGAGCCGCAGGGAGCGGTACATTCAGCTGTGGATAAACGCTTTCTTCCTTGCTTGGCAAGCAAATGTTCTGGAGCTTGGGTGGGGATCGGACTACTGGGAGGGGAACGTTAAGGAGATGAAGCTGTTCTTCGGCTATCAAGCGACACGGACTTGGTGGTCGCAAGCGAAGGAATACTATCCGGATCGTTTCGTCAATAAGATTGATGCTATCGTGGGGGATTCCGGAGACGCCGAAACGAACGGAGGCACCGCCAGCAGCCCGTGAAGCCCTGGCACGCTTTGGTGCCGCAGGTTCCTGAAATCGCCCCTTGCCCTCACCCCGGACCGGCCATATCATCCCGGCCGGCTGGATTTGTCCTGGACCCGGTGGCGCGGTGCCGCCCCCAGTAACGCAAGGAGTCCCTGCGATGGCCGACTACATCCCCGGCGGCGATGCCGCGTTCAACGCTTGGCTGGACAACTTCGTCACCTACGCCAGTGCCAACCTGGCCAACCTGGGTCTCGTGGCGGGTGACCTGACGCCGATCACGACCGCCCAGACCGCGTGGGCCACAGCACTCAGCGCCCATGTCACCGCGCAGCAGGCCGCCAAGAGCGCGACCCAGCAGAAGAACACCGCCCACGTCGCCGCCTTTCTCTGGTAAGGAGCAGGAACAGTGACCTATCGCTACACGGTTATCCTGGAACGCGAGGCCGACGGAGGGTTCCATGCCTTCTGCCCCGCCCTTAAGGGCTGTCATTCTCAGGGCGACTCGCTGGACGAGGCGGTGGCCAACATTCGGGAGGCCATCGAAGCCTACCTGGAGAGCATCGAAGCCCACGGCGAGACGATCCCACGGGAAGACATCCTCATCAAGCCGGTCGAGGTGGCCATATGAGCAAGCTCCCGGTGCTGACGGCGCGCGAGGTCATCAGGATCGCCGAGAGACTTGGATTCGAGTTCGATCGCCAAAGAGGAAGCCACGCCGTCTACATGCGGGCGTCTGACAAGCGGCGGATCGTCGTCCCGGTCCACAAGGAGCGCGATCTCAAACCCGGAACGCTT
>JAGLWJ010000681.1 GCA_023133475.1 Phycisphaerae bacterium
TCCGTGATCTCGTTGTGCATCAGCTCGCTGGCGGTCACCGAACCGCCCGGGGAATTGATCCGCAGGATCACCGCCCTCACATGCTTATCAGCCCGGGCTTTGTCCAACTGTTCGAGCAGGCGGGCGACGGGATGCTCGCCTTCTGCGAACATTCGCGGCTTGGCTGAGTTGAGGATGATGCCCTCCACGTCGATGATTGCGATCTTGTCGCTGACGAACACACCGTCGGTTTTAAGTGTTTCCTCGACAAGTTCCCGCCGGGCGGACACCGGCGTGATGAGTATCCCACCGGGCATGCAACCGCCGACAAGAAAGGCCGACCCCACCAACAGAAGACAACCACGCATAAAAATCACAATACGTCTCCTCTCAAGCCTGGTGCTTACTAACCACGAGAATCCGATCAGTACCGCGACCGTAAGGGAGCGGCATGGGTGGCCCATCGGTCGCGTCGGACCATAGGGTTCCGCTTGTCGAGTGTCAACTTATGCGGGCGAGCCACTCCCGCGACACCGGCCCGCCGGCACACAGCGTCCAGACCCGCAGCGTCGCACCGGTGGATCGGCCGGCGATTGTCAGATGATCGCCGGGCAGGCCATCGGCGACGCGATCAGCCCATTCGATCACCACCGCCCCGCAGGCGATCATCTCCTCGATACCGAGTTCTTCCAGGCCCTCACCGCAGTGCAGGCGATAGGCGTCCAGATGATAGAGTGTTCCACGCCCGGGATATTCGTTGACCAGCACGAACGTGGGGCTGGTCACTTCCACCGCGGCGGTGCCGGGAGCACGGAAACCCTCGGCAATACCCTTGACCAGATGGGTCTTGCCCACGCCCAAGTCGCCAACCAGGCCGATCACCCATCCGCAATCCAGGACAGCCCCAATCCGCCGCCCCAGTTCGAGCGTCTCTGCGACACTGTTTGCGTGGATCACGGTAGTGTCAGTCATAGCCGGTGTTGATACCCCTCCGGGCGCAACGGTTGCAAGCACCCGTCCGCCGTTTCGATAACCAAGCCGGCTTCGGTAACGACGCCTACCGGCAACAGGTGTGGGTCGGGCGGCTCGGCAGCGGCGGCAGCGCGGGTGCCGGCGACGCAAACCAGCAGTTCAAAATCCTCACCATCGCCGAGCACATGTTCGAGTGGTGGTCGCCCATCCTGGCGGCTGGCCTGCTCGGCGGCGGGGCTGATGACTTGTTGGAGGCGGCTCTCTGCCAACCTCGCGCCCACTCCGGAAGCCTGACACATACGGTGCAGGTCCAGCGCCAACCCGTCGCTGATGTCCATCAGGGCGTGCAGATCGGCACCGAGCCTATCTGCCAAAGCCCGGGCTTCAGACACTCGCGGCGTAAAGGTCAGATGTTTACCGAGCAGACTGCCCCCGAGCAATCCGGTGACGTAGAGGCGGTCACCAACCCGGGCCCCACTACGGCGGACCGGAGTGATCCCGGGATAGGGTATGGCATTGATCGTAACGTCGATCACCAGCGGCTTGTCCCATGCCACCGTATCACCGCCGACGATGGGGCAGTTGAATTCCCGTGCGGTTCGCGTCATTCCCTCGAAGAGTTGTTCCAGGCGGTCGTGGGCCATCCCTCGCGGCAGGGCGACCGAGACGGTGGTGGACAGCGGCTTGACCGCCATCGCGGCGCAATCGCTCAGCGAGCAGGCGATGCACTTGTGCCCGATGTCTGCCGGCGAATCGGCGTGTATGTCGAAGTGCACCCCGTCAGCCAGCAGATCGCAGGTGGTCAGCACCAAGTGCCCGCCACAATCCACGATCGACATATCGTCACCGATGCCCAGGGCCACCTGGCATGCGTCAGCCTGCACGTGCCTGGTCAGCCACTCGATGAATTCCAACTCGCCACGGGCCATAGGGGCAATGGTATCTCCTCTCACCCCCGTTGTCGCCGGTAGGGCGGGTTCTACCCGCCATTACGTATGAAGAGTTTGCGGGCATGGGTGCCCCACCCCTTCCAGGGGTGGGGGACTGAATCCGTCATGGCATCGACATTCGAATCAATCGTCGGTATCCAAATCAGTCCCCCACCCTCAGAGAGGGTGGGGCACCCGCCATTTCCATTACGTATGGAGAGTTTGCGGGCGGGCACTGCCCTGTAGCCACGAGGATGAGCCTGCCGAGCCCGCCGAACGCGAACTGAGCAGCTTCCTTAGGATGAACAGAATACGTTTGCGGTTGATCCAAGCTGCCTGAAACATCTCACGAAAACGGAAGGTGCGCAGGTAAACGGTCAAATAAGCCTGCAACTGCATCAACTCCATGGCCCTGCGTGGCAGATGCTCCAGTTCCAACGCCTTGCCGATCTGCTTGTTGAAATCCTCCCAGCCGCTGGGGATCATCCTGTAACCGCCTTCGCCATGGGTAGCCAACTCCCAAATCTCCGAACCCGGGTACGGCGTCATCAAACCAAACGCCACCGAATCGGGATTGATCCGCGCCGCCAGATCGATGGAGTCCTTGACGTCCCGTTTGGTTTCGTAGGGATGGCCTATGATGAAATACACGCCTAACTTCATCCCTGCCTGCTTGAGGATTCCGGACGCTCGCAGGACATCCGCTACTCCTACCCCCTTCTTCATCTTACGCATGATCTTGGCGTTGCCGGACTCCACGCCCATGCCCACCTCGTCGAAGCCGGCGAGTTTCATCTTTTTGGCCGTGGGCAAATCGATGGTGTTGGCGTGGACGTAGGCCCAAAAACGCACCTCCCCAGCCAGCCCAGCCGACACAATCTTGTCGCACAGCCCGGCAACGTACTCCTTCCGCACCGAGAAGGTTTCGTCATAGAAATCCATGCGGCGGCAGCCGAACTGCTCATAATTGCGTCTGATCTCCATCAGCACATGGGGCGGCGAACGGTGCCGCAGTTTACGCCCGTAAGGGCGGCTGCAAAAATTGCACCCGAATGGGCAACCGCGCTGGCTCATGATCGGATACATGTTCGCGGGCGGGAAGAGTTCCCACGCGGGCATCCCCAGATCGTCCAGGTCATCCGGAATCTCGCCGCGACCGTTGACCCGGACACGTTCGCCTTCACGGCTGGCTATCCCCAGGATGTCGCAAGGGTCTCGACCAGCCAACACCGCATTAACAAGCTTGAGAAAGGCGATTTCGCCCTCGCCGACCACGATATAATCAAAGGCGGGGAACTCTCGCAGCGTCCGCTCGGGAAGGGAACTACCATGAAAACCGCCCAACACCACAGTCGTATCCGGGCACCGGGCTTTGACGGCTGAGGCAATCCGGTGCGTGGTGACGATCATGTGGGTCATGGCAGTCAGGCCTAAAATGCGTGGGCGGGCGGCGACGATCTCGTCGATGGCCCCAGCCACGCTCTTGCGAGCCAGCTTGCCGTCGATCACCCGCACCGGTATCCCGTGAGTTTGCAGGTAGCCAGCCACATAGCCGATGCCGATGGCTGGATAGTCCGGCGTATCGTAGCACTCGCGTGGCACTTCCGCCGGTGGGCTGACCAACAAGACCGGTTCCGTCATCGCGTCATTCCTCACGTGTTGCGATATTTCAGCCGCAACCCAAAATCAGTACCGCGACCGTAAGGGAGCGGCCTCCAATCAGTACCGCGACCGTCAGGGAGTGGCTAATCTGAGTAGGGCCGCTCCCTTACGGTCGCGGTACTGATCGGATGGCCGCTTTTTTTGCGCGTCCCGCGAAGAAGCAGAATGATACCTCGTTTACCCGGCATAAATGCCGGGCCTAGCGCGGAAAAACGCGCTCTTCCAACTTTCGTGTTATCGGGGCACTCGCGGGGACAATGAACCAAATTCGTGCCCGGCAAAGACCGCAATTCGTGCCGGGACGTTTCAAAAAAACATCATCTCCTTTGACATGCCGGAAAAGTCGTCGATACTTTTCCTGATGACCCGTTCCAATGATTGGACTTTAGCCCGCGACGATAGCCTTGCCCTGCGGCATATTGCCGAGGATGCCTTTCGTAGCATTCCGCTGGCGGTTGTGGTGTTCGATCGCAGCCTGCGCGTTGTTCATCGCAACGAGGCGGCGGCTACGGTGTTTGCAGGGGCTGAGGATATCTCACAACTGCTGGCTGATGGGACCGTCGAGGGCCAGTATCAGGATTGGCCCACCGAACTGCGCCATGTAATGGAGACCGGCACGCAACAACGCTTCGAGAGCGTGGGCTATGCACCCGATGACAGCCAACCACGGCTTTTGGACCTGAGCTGCGTTCCGCTACGGGCGGGGAGTTCGCACGATATCATCGGAGCCATGCTCGTCTGCGAAGATGTCACCCAGCGTGTCGGCTTGGAACGCCGTCTGGCGGTTTCGGAGCGGATGGCGGCGATGGGACGGCTGGCTGCCCGCGTTGCCCATGAGCTGAACAACCCGTTGGACGGGGCATTGCGATATATCAACATGGCATTGCGAATCGTCGAAAAGGGCGATGTCGAGAAGACGGTCGAGTTTCTGCACGAGTCGCGCAGCGGGTTAATGCGTATGGCTCGGATTGTCAGCGAACTGCTGGAGTTCTCACGCAGATCCGAAACCCAATTCGAGCAAGCCAATGTCAACGACGTGGTCGAGGAGGCTATACGCACCCTCCAGGACTCCGCTGCCATGCAGGGGGTGGTGTTGGCTGTTGCCTTCAACGATCAGGGCATGCCGAAGGTTCAGGGCACCAGGTTGTTCCAGGTGTGCTGCAACCTGCTCAAGAACGCCATCGACGCCATGCCCGACGGCGGAACGCTGACCATTACGACGGGTATCGTCGGCGACGAGGTAGTGCTGAAGTTTGAAGACACCGGGGTGGGTCTGCCCGAGGATACCGAAGCCATATTTGAGCCGTTCTTCACCACAAAGCCTTTGGGGAAGGGCACGGGGCTGGGGTTGGCTATCTGCAAGGATTACATCGCACGTTTGCACGGCACCATCACCGCCGCCAATCGCGGCGGGCAAGAAGGCGGAGCCGTCTTTACTATTCGTATTCCGGTGGAAAGTCATGGAGAAGGCGGGTAGAACCCGCCCTACCTAAAGGTGGTTGACCGCGGCCTCTGCCGGCCCATCACGGAGGATACCAGTGGGCGATCAAACTCCCAGAATCTTTCTCGTCGATGACGACCGTATCATCCTCGGTTCGCTCAGCGAGCTTCTGCGTATGGAAAGCTACCATGTGGAATCCGCCACCAACACCGAATCAGCCTTGCGGGCCTTGAGTCGTGACCCGTTCGACATCGTCCTCACCGACGTGAACATGCCCCATTCCGACGGGTTCGAGTTGCTTCGCATTGCCCGGCAGCGCTATCCCGAGGTGGTGGTCATCATCATCACCGGGTACGGCACCATCGAGAGTGCCGTCGAAGCCATCAAGATGGGGGCTTACGACTACCTCACCAAACCGATCAACGATGCCGACCTCCTGCTGACCATCGAGCGGGCCATGAGACAGCGGGCGCTCATCCGCGAGAACCGGTCCTTGCGTGCGCGGTTGGACATGCGCTACGGTTTGGGCAATGTCGTGGGGCACGACTACAAGATGCTCAAGGTTTTCGACATGATCGAATCGGTGGCAAGTTCGAAGGTCACGGTGCTGATCCAGGGCGAATCCGGCAGCGGCAAGTCGATGATGGCACGGGTCATTCATCACCGTAGCGAGCGTCGTGACAAGCCGTTTGTCGAGGTTGCCTGCGGGGCTTTGCCCGAGCATCTGTTGGAGAGCGAGCTTTTCGGCCACGTGCGTGGGGCCTTTACCGGTGCGGTAGCCAATAAAGAGGGGAAGTTCAAGGCAGCGGACGGTGGCTCCCTGTTCCTCGATGAGATTTCCACCGCCACGCCCAGCTTACAGATCAAGCTGCTGCGTGTCATTCAGGAGCGGGCCTTCGAGCCGGTAGGCAGCAACACGACCGAAAACGTGGATGTCCGGCTGATATTGGCCACCAACGTTGATCTGGAGGAGGAGGTTGCCCAAGGGCGTTTCCGTCAGGACCTTTACTACCGGATCAACGTGGTGAGCATTAACCTTCCTGCTTTGCGTGAGCGTATTGGCGACATCCCCTTGCTGGCGGACACTTTTCTGGCCAACCATTGCGAGCAGTCGGGCAAGCACGTCGCCGGTTTCACCGAAAAGGCCATTCAGTGCCTGCAAGGCTACGGTTGGCCTGGTAGTGTGCGTGAGTTGGAGAATGTCGTCGAGCGTGCCGTGGTGCTGACCAGGAACCGGCAGATTGACGTCGAGGATTTGCCACCCAAGTTGGTCGAGGCTGCCGAGGCATCGTCGGGCAGCGGAGGTTATGCCCCCCTCCCACTCAAGCAGGCTTTGGAAGGCCCGGAGAAATCCATCATCGAAAATGCCTTGCGGGCCAACGGCTGGAACCGCCAACTGACCGCCGAGATGCTACAGATCAACCGCACGACATTGTATAAGAAGATGAAACGTTACGGGCTGGAAGCAGACCCGGGCATGTAGGGCGGGTTCCACCCGCCGAATCGAGGCAAGAGGCAAGAGACGGGTGGCCCATCGCTTTAGCCGTGGGCCACCCAAGACGGGTTACACGAAATGCAACGCCCAATT
>JAGLWJ010000682.1 GCA_023133475.1 Phycisphaerae bacterium
GACTAAATCGACAAGCCCTTTAGCCGTGGGGGACGCGAATCGGCTGACCATTCGTGTCCCCCACCGCTAAAGCGGTGGGCCACCCGCCACAACGTCCTTCTCTGCAATACTCTGCGTCTATGCGTTCGTGAGAAATGCGGGCTAATCCGACAAAGGCACTACTCCGATAACTATGAGCATGGAGTATTGCGTATCCGCGGACGAGCAAGCCCGAGCACACGCCGATTGGCAGACATGGCGGTGGGTGTGTGCAGCCGTGCTGGTTGCACTGCTAAGCCCGGCAAGTGCCCCGGCAGAGCAGAATGATGCCACCGCGGACTGGAACCACGCCGACCACCAACGCATCGTCAGATTCTTCAACTTCGACGAGCCGGACAACCTGGGCAGCATCCCCAAGTACTGGGAATTGTTCACCGGAGAGTCATTTCCCCGCTACGCCGGCGGGCGGTTTGACCGCGAGGTTGGGCGGACGGCTCCACCGTCGTTCTATTTGGGCATGAACGGGTACAATGTGGCGTTCCGCTATCGCGGGATTCAGACGCGGATTCGCCCCAACAGCGACTATCTCGTCGTGGGTTGGATCAAGCCTCATAGCCTGCAAAGCAGCCGGGCAACAATAACCGCCTACTACCTCGACCATGATGGGCAGCCGCTCCCACAAACACAACGCCAGGGACGCATGGTGGGCGGAGATGCCATGGGCGACGACTGGCATCGTGTGGAGGTGTTTCTACCGTCAGGCCCTTTCGATGCCGATGCAATTGGCCTCACGCTGTGGGTCGAGCAGGCATCAGTGTGGGACCCCGCCCAGCGCCCGGAGCGGCACATCGAACCCGTCGACATCCACGCCGGAGCCTGGTTTGACGATATTCTCGTCTATCGCCTGCCGCAGGTGACTCTGTCAACGTCGCGGAAGGGCAACATCTTCACCGCTCCGTTGCCAACCGTGCTTGAGACCACAATACTGGACCACGACGGTGCAGGGCTGTCTGCCACATTGGAGATAATGGATGCCGCCGGTGTGGTGGTGGACCGTCGCCCGGTTCCGGTGCAGGTGCGGGCACATCCCAACATACTGCCTGACTTGCCCCCGGGGTATTACCTGGCCCGGTTGACAATCATCTCTGAAGGGCACGTGCTGGTCAATCGCCATTTGGGCTTTGCGGTGTTGGCTGACATCGTCACCGATACCAAGCGTTCCTCACAAACCTTCGGGGTAGTGCTTCAGGGGGCCCAGCGAAGCGGAGTTGATGGCGAGGTCATGCTGGTCGAAGCGGCTGGGCTGGGGGCGGTGAAGGTTCCGTTATGGACGGGGTCCGCCACCACTCCGGGGTTCTGCGAAGACACCGCCACATTGGACAGTCTGCTCAACGGGCTACTGCGTTTGCGGGCCGACGTCACTGGGGTTCTTGGCGGGTTGCCCCCACACCTGATCCGCCTGGACCGCAGGTATCAGCGATCTTTGGTTGACATCCTTAACGATCCCGTGGAAAGCTGGCGCGGGTTCCTGGCGACAACGGTTGCCCCATACGCCAGCGTGTTGGCTTCATGGCAGGTGGGAGCCGATGGGGACCCGCAGATTGCCGACGACCCCCGTCTGCCTCATACCCTGGATGCGGTCCGCCGCGAGTTGCTCGTGCTGATGGCTTCGCCTTATCTGACGATCCCCGCCTGGTTGGATGTCGATCCGCACGGTTGGGAGCCCACCGCGGACCGGATCACCCTGACCGTCCCACGCGGGATTCATTCGGAGCACATCGGGGCACATCTGGACGCTTTCCGCAAGATACGGGTGTTGCGTCGTGAGGCTTACGTCGATCCGCTGCCCGACGATTACGAGCGGATTGCGCGGTTGGCTGACTGGGCTGCTCGAATCATCGAGACGCGGCATGGCGGTGCCGACACCGTGTATGCCCCACAGGTCTGGCGTTGGCGCCGGACCGTCGATGGGCCTATCGTCGAGCCCACCGAGGACTATGTCGTCTACCGCACCATCGCCAAGTTGCTCGGGGAAGCCATCCCCAACGGCACTCTCCCGGCGGGCAAGAGCACGCGAGCACTGCTGTTTTCCCGTGGGGAGCGGATGGTGTTGGCAGTCTGGGATCGGCAAGCCCCACCGCAGGGGCGGATGTGGGAAGTCCAACTGGGCAGCGCCATACGGGCTGTCGATTTGTGGGGGCGCTCCACAACGCTGGAGCACACCAGTAAGGGGATTCACCGCTTGTCGATAGGCCCTCAGCCGGTCTTCGTCGACGGTATCGAGCGTTGGGTGGTGGTTTTCCAACGCGAACTCGAGCTGCTGCCCGAGTCGGTCTCGTTCAGCCTGGGCACACACCAGCATGCCGTTCGCATTGTCAACCCCAGCCGTGGTGTGCTGATCGGCAAGCTGAGCCTGGAGGTTCCGGAAAGCTGGGAGGTGCGCCCTCGGAATGTGCAATTCAGCATCCCGGTGGGCGAGCAGGCGATATTCCCGGTCGAACTGAGATACAGCCACAACGAACCCGCCGGGGAGAAGATCATCGTTGCCGACGTGCAACTGAGCGGGGTTGAGGCATATCATATGCGTGTCCCTTTGCGTTTCGAGTTAGGCATCAAGGACGTGGACGTGTGGGGCTACGCAACTGTGCATGGTGATCGGCTGATTATCCGTCATGCGGTGCGGAACCGCTCGAATGAGGCTTTGAGCTTCCGCGCCTACGCCGCAGCCCCAGGCAGAGACCGCCAGTACAAGATCATCCTCGGGCTCGAACCGGGCAAGAGCACTGCCCGGGAGTATCGTTTCGAGAACGCCGAGGAACTTCTCGGGAAATCCATCCGCGTCAGCCTCCGCGAAGTTAACGGCCCACGAATGCACAACATGCAAGTCACCGTGCCCTGACCAGGGCGGGGAATGGGGAATGGAAAATGGGGGAGTGGGAGACGTGATGAATTGAGAATTGAGAATGGAGGATTGAAAATGGATGTAGGGCGGGTTCCACCCACCGCATCATACCACAAAGGCGGGTGAAACCCGCCCTACGACTGTGATTACGCCGTTTTCTCAGTTTTTCACGCTTCCTTCTACACGCTCCCCTTCGGGTCGCCGCTAAACGCTACGGATGGTCGCCGCTAAACGCCCTCGCAGAAGTACGATCATCCGCATTTTCCATTTTCCATTTTCCATTTCTTCTTTGCGTTAGGTTGTTGCTTGGGTGACGGTCCGGGGTGGTGGTTTTGTCGTTACCTCGGCGGTGCGATTATCCGATACACAGGGCAGTATGAGCGGACCGCCCTCCACCAACTCGTATCTCCGCGACGCGGTGATGACCGCTACGCCGGAGCAACTTCACCTGATGCTCTACGACGGGGCGATCAAGTTTGCCTTGCAGGGCAAGGACGCGCTCCTCGCCCGAGACTACGAGAAATCCTACAATACCCTGACACGCGCCCAGTCCATCATCCTGGAAATGCTGAACGGGCTACGCCCCGAAGTGAGTCCCGAGTTGTGCGACCAGATGGCTGCCATTTACAACTTTCTCTACCGCAAACTCATCGAAGCCAGTGTGCAGAAAGATACCTCGTGCATCGACGACGTGGTGAAGATTCTGCGATACCAACGTGAAACCTGGGTCATGCTGATGGGCAAAGTCGCCAGGCACCAGGGCGACGAACAGCAAACTTCAGCATCAGACATGGAACCCTCCGGGCAGGACGGTGTCGGCGGATGCCTGTCAATCGAGGGATAGTCCGCGAGAAGAAAATGGAAAATGGAAAATTAAAAATGGGGGATGAGAAGCGTCATCGCCGGGGATGTGCGAGGGTGTTTAAGTAGGGCGGGTTTCACCCGCCTTCTCGGCATGACGCGGCGGGTGAAACCCGCCCTACATCTGGGAGTCCCTGCGTTGCCTCGTTGCCTGCCACGAGAACATCATTCTCAACGTTTCCGCCCTTCGCGCCTTGACCGCGGCGGTTGTTGGCGAATAGATTCTCTCTACGTGAACCGGGAAAGGTGGGCCTACGTAGGAACGCCCGGATCGCGTTGCCAGTTGTAGGGCGGGTTTCACCCGCCTTCTCGGCATGGCATGGCGGCGGTCGGTTTTCCAGCAGAAACGGTGAGGTGTAGCGGTGGCCATGAAAACACTCTTGCTCATTGCCATACTGATCTTTGTGGCTCCGGGCCTTTCGGACCCGGCTGCCGTTTTTGGGCAAGAGCCTGAATCGGTCTCCAATGACAAGGCGGCGGACACCGGCGAGTCGGCGCCGGGTGAGAGCCAGATGACCCTCGAGGAGATGATTGAGGCGGCTTACAAGGCGGTTGAGACAGCCGAATCCGGCGGCCCCGACGAGATTCAGGATGCCTTCGCCCGTGCCAATAAGTTGCTCACCACCATCCGCTTGCGCGATCCCCTCAGCGTGGACGCGGACTTCATCTCCGGGCGACTTAGCCTGCTGCTGGGGCGCCCGCGTGAAGCCATCGGGTCCATCGACAAATACGCCAAATCACGCAAGGGGGAGAACGATTGGTTGGCATTCAAGATGCTCGGGGACCTCTACCTCCAAGCCAGGTATTACCGGATGGCCCGTGACAAGTACCGAAAAGCCGCCGACCTCAATCCCCGCGAGCCGGACCCCTATGCGGGACTGTCCAAGACGGAGTTGTCACTCGCCCGCTCGGGCAGGGCGATTGAACATGCACGCCGGGCGATTGAATTGGACTCGCGCAACCCACCGCCTGAAAGGGAACCGAGATACCATGCGGTGTTGGGTGAGGCTTTGCTGGGCAACCACAAGCCGGAAGAAGCCTCGGAGGCGGTGACCAAGGCGATGGAATTTGCCCGTGAGAGAGTCAGGAGCGATCCCACCAACACTGAATTGTTATTGAAACTGGACGCCTATTCCGAATTGCTGGGCAAGGTGATCGGGACGATAATCATCAATTTCCCCGAGCGCACCGAGGAATATGCTCGCCTGGCCCACGTCCAGATCGAGCGGGCAGAGATCGCCCATATCTTGAGCCTGCATCGCATTCTGCTCACCATTCAACAGGGTATCGAGCGTTCCGGGGACAATCCCCCGGCGGTGCTCATCCTGGAACAAGCAAAGCTGCTTCTGGCGGTGGGCGATCCACAGGAGGCGGTGAAGGTTCTGGCCGATCTGCTCGCCGGCGACCCCGGCAACACCGAAGCTCAGCAGTTGCTCGAGCAAATCCGCCGGCGACAGGGGAGGACCCCGCCTGGCCCGGAACGCGAAAAGGGCCAAATGTAGGGCGGGTTCCACCCGCCATGCCATGCCAAGAAGGCGGGTAGAACCCGCCCTACAGGGGATTCAATCCGGAATCAACCCTAACTCCGCTGCCACAGGGGCTAAAGCCTCGATGCAATTATTGATGTGCTCGTTGAAGTCGAGCCCCAGCAGTTCCACGCCGGCGTGGACGTCATCCCGGGAAACGGCAGCGGCAAAGGACTTTTGTTTTAGCTTTTTGAGGACGCTTTTGGCCCGTAGCCCGACAAGACGTTCGGGGCGCACCAGCGCCACCGCCGTGATGAACCCACACAACTCGTCCACGGCGAACAGTGCCTTGCGGATCGGGCGGTCGCACGGGTATTCGTCATGATTCCAGTGGGCGTGTGAAAGGACGGCTCCGACGGTCTCTTCGTCCACTCCGGCGGCTCGCAGAATCTTTGCCCCCTCGCGGGTATGTTGCGGCGGTTCGGGCCAACGCTCGTAGTCAAAGTCGTGCAGCAACCCGACTACACCCCATTGCGCCACGTCGCCGCCCATTTTTGGGGCGTAGAAACGCATGGCAGCCTCAACTGCCAGGGCATGTTTGATCAGCGAGGGGTTTTTCGTGTACTCGTTCAGTAACTCCCATGCCTGATTCCGGTTCATAGCGCACCTCTCTTGGCAATTGCGGTGTGGGATTATAAGCTGTTTGCGTGAAAGATCGAGGGCGACAAACTTTCGACGCCGGCGAGTTGGCGGTGGTCCTAAGCCACTACGATTTGGGCGTCATCGAGTCCATCACTCCATTCGAGCGCGGTTCGCGCAAAAGCCCCAAGGTGGGCATCGTCTGCGAAACGGGCAAGTTCGTGCTCAAACGTCGCGACATGGAGCGGAGCAGCCTATTGCGGATGCGCTTCGCCCATGCGTTGCAGGCCCATTTGCACGCCGCCGGGTTTCCCTTGCCGTTGCTGGTTACTCCGCGCGATTCCGACGAGATGATGTTCATGCTGCGCGACCAGACTTACGAGCTTTTCGAGTTCGTCGCAGGCCACCACTATCGCGGTAGTGACGCGGAAACGTTCGACGCAGGGCGGGTGCTGGCCTGGTTTCACCAGAAGGCTGAGGGGTTCGTCTACAGCGAGGAGTTGCCGACCGGAAATTATCACGATGCCCTTGCGGTGCGGACGGGGCTCAACGGCATCCCGGGGCAATTATCCGGTCACGAAAGTGTCACCGGCAAGGAAAGCGAATTGTTGGGTGTGGCTCAAGCGCTGTTTGACGCCTATGACAACGCTGCCGAGAGGGTCGAAGACGTAGGTTTGGGCGACTTGGGCACGTGTGTGGTTCATTCCGACTGGCATCCCGGCAACATGCTGTTCCGCCATGAGCAGGTGGCTGCCGTGGTGGACTACGACGCCGCCCGATATGCGAAACGGGTGCTCGACGTTGCCAACGGCATGCTCCAATTCTCCATGGCAGCCGACAGCAAACCGGAGCATTGGCCTGACAATCTCGATGAGAGGCACCTCATGCAGTTTATCGCCGGTTATGAGTCGGTGCACCGTTTGACGGCGGTGGAGAAGCGCTGCCTGGTCCCTCTAATGATCGAGGCGTTGATCGCCGAATGCGTGGTCCCCATCGCCGCGACCGGATTTTTCGGGAAATTGCAGGGCTTCGGCTTTATGAAGATCGTGCGGCGGAAGGTCGGATGGATGGAGAACCATGCCGAACAGCTCGGTGAGCAATTCGTCTCCATCTCGCTCATGAATAATCAGGGTTAGTTCGGGCGCAAGTATTGCCGGTTCGGTTTGCTTGCGGGAGGGTTATATTCGACGCTTGTTCCACACACTCGCCGTGTGGAGCAAGAGGGATGGCACGTATAGCGCTGATCATACTCATTGTATTTCTGTCGGGTTGTCACGGTTCATCGTCGGGTTTATGGTTCCCGTGCCATATGACTCCGGAGGCGGAGGCTCTGGCGGGCACCCGGGCGGCTCCGAGATTGGAGGCCCGCTACGGCGGGATTGTTCGTGATGCTCAGGCAGAGCAACGCATGGAACGTCTCGGGCAACGTTTGTGTACGGGGACGCCCGCGATTCCCTGCCGGTTGCAGTGTCGGATACTGGACTCGGAGAAGATCAACGCGTTTTCCCTGCCTGGTGGGCGTGTTTATGTGACCCGGGGGCTTTACGCTCAATTAGTTACGGACGATTTGTTGGCAGCGGTGCTCGCACACGAAGCCGCTCATATCACTTCCAGGGACCATTTCAAATCCCGGTGCTCGAGTAGCCGTGCGGTTCTGGATCGAGAGACGTGCGCCGACATTACCGCCGTGGGGTATCTACAGGCTGCCGGAGTCAAACCCAAGGCGATGCTTCATGTTGTCCAAATCATAGAGGACGTTCAACCGCAAGGCTGGTCCGATATCCGCTCGGAGGCGATCATCCAATCCCTAAACAGTTCGGGATGACCCGAATATTTCACCGCGGAGCACGTGGGAAATGGAAAATTGAAAATGAAAAATGGAAAATGTTGATTTGGCGACGTTTTCAGTTGTAGGGCGGGTTCTACCCGCCACGCGGTGCCGCAAAGGCGGGTGAAACCCGCCCTACAACTGCGGATTGTCGTCGCCAAGCACTCACGTGTGCACATAACTACAATGTTCTTCCTCCCCCCATTTTCCATTTTCCATTTTCCCCATTTCCCCTTACGCTTTGGCCAACTCCGCCAGCACTGCACGCAGGTACTTCCACATTCTTTGCACCGAAGCGACGTAAACCCGTTCGTCGGGGCTGTGGGCGCCGGTGATCCGCGGGCCGAACGAAATCATATCCATCTGACCGATACGCTCGCCGATAATGCCGCACTCCAGACCGGCATGGATTGCAGTCACCGTGGGAGCCTGCCCGAAGAGCTGCTCGTAAACCGTGCGGCAAGTCGCCAACACCGGCGAGTTGACGTTCGGCTCCCAACTCGGATAGCCGTTGGTGGCAGAGACCTCGGCGCCGGCCAACTTGCCCACCGCCGCGATCTGACGCAAGGTCACGTGAATCTGCACCGCGGACGAGCTACGCGACAACGTGCCCACCACCACTTCTATCGAACCGCCCGTTTCGTTAATGGTGGTGGTGACCGTGGCAACGTTGTTCGACGTTTCCACCAGACCGGTAATATCGGGATGCATACTCATGACGCCGTGGGGCAAAGCCGCCAAAGCCGCCAGCAGACACTGGGTATCGGCGACGGAAATGACTGCAGGCATCTCACCACGGGCAACCTTTTCGACGCCAATCGCAGGGTCGTCTTCCGCCGATTCACGAGCGGCTTCTGCCTGGACGCGGTTCGCCGCCTGCTCCAAAGCGGCACCGGTCCCGCTGGGGCCGACCACCAACGCCCGGGCTTCCCGAGCAATCGCGTTTCGCAGGCTTCCACCGCTGAAGTCAGCCAGTTGCAACTGGTCACATCGGCTGCCCAACAAGGTGCGGGCGAGCAGCTTGTTGGCATTGCCGCGGTTCTTGTGAATGTCCCCACCGGAATGCCCACCGCACAGGCCTTTGACAGTCACTCGGTACAGTTCGAGGCTGCTCGCCGGTGGGCAGGTTTCCAAAACCCAACTCAGAGTGGTATCACAGCCGCCGGCAGAGCCGATATAGAGTGCATCATCCTCCTCGGAGTCCAGGTTCAGCAGACGCCGACCGCTGAAGAAATCCGGTGTCACCGCGTTGGCTCCGGTCATGCCGGCTTCCTCGTCGGCGGTAAAGAGCAGTTCGAGAGGCCCATGGACCACGTCCGGCATGCAGGCCGCCGCCAGCCCCAATGCCACCCCGATACCGTTGTCAGCCCCCAGGGTGGTGCCGTCGGCGCGGACGATTTGTTCGTTTTCCGTCGGGTCATGCTCGACAATCAACTTGATCGGATCGTTGTCGAAGTCGTGCTTTGTGCCGGCGTTCTTTTCGCACACCATGTCCAGATGGCCTTGCAGAACGGTGATCGGTGCCGCCTGACAACCTGGGGAAGCCGGCACCTCAATCAGCAGGTTCCCAACCGCATCCTCGCGCACCGGGAGGCGGTTCTCCTTTGCCACAGCCTTGATATGTTGCCGAATACGCTCCTCCCGCTTGGACGGGCGCGGAACCGCGGCGATACCGGCGAAAAAACGCCATACCGGGGCCGGGTCCAGAGATTCAACTGCTACCGGGTTTGCTGGGGTGCTCATCATGTCCTCATTCGTTGTATAAGGGTTCCAAACGCCGCATCATGCCACAAAGGCGGGTGAAACCCGCCCTACAATTGTGATTACGCATGGGTGCCCCGCCCCTTCCAGGGGTGGGGCACCCGTCACGCTCCCCGTTGGGGAGCCGCTAAACGCTATCCGCCAACCTGCTGCTTGATCCACTCGGTGGTCACCGACTTGGGCCTGGTGATCGGCGTCCCAATTGCCCGGTTGAGGATCATCTGAGAACACATCCCCACCGCCCGGGACACGCCGAAGATGGCGGTGTAGAACGGCGGTTGCTTCACCCCAAAGGCGTACATCAGCACACCGGACAGAGCGTCAACATTGGGGTTGGTGTTCTTGGCTTTGCCGTGCTCCTTGAGCACCCCGGGGACAACCTGGAGCATGATGTCCGCCAGCTTGAAGAGCGGCTCATCCGGGCACGCCTTCAGGCCGAACTCGTGGCAGGCAGTGTAACGCGGGTCCGTGCAACGCAGCACAGCATGCCCGAAACCGGGGATGACCCGACCGGAATTAAGCGTCTCCCAGGCATATTCCTTCAACTGCTCTGCCGTCGGCACGCCGTTGAACTTCTCATGGAGAGCCAAGTGAAACTTCAGACACTCCTGGTTGGCCAATCCGTGCAACGGGCCTGCCAGACCGTTCAGGCCGGCGGCAACCGAATAATACGGGTCGGAAAGGGCCGATCCGCACACGTGGCAAAGGTTGGCGCTGACGTTGCCGCTCTCATGATCGGCGTGCAGGTTAAGATAAAGCCGCATGAGGTCCGCCAGCCTGCCCGTCGGATCGGGGACTCCCATCATGTGGGCGAAGTTGGCACTCCAGTCCTTGTTGGGATCGCGGGGAATCAATTTGCCATCTTCGTAGCGAATCCGATAGACCCCGGCAGTCAAAGCGGGCATCTTGGCCAACAAGTCGAGTGAATCCTCCAGGCATGCCTCCCAGTACTCCTGCTTGCGCATGCCTTCGTCGTAGCGCTTGCGGAACTTGGAGCCACGCTGCAACGCAACCAGCGCTATGCTCTGCATAGCCATCGGGTGCGTGTCCTTGGGCAGCGCCCGCAGAACGTCGAACACATAGTCGGGCACGTCGGCACGACCAGCCAAGTCAGCCTGCAACCCCTTCAGCGAATCCGCGTCGGGCAACTCGCCGGTGAGCAACAGCCAGAACATCTCCTCCGGGCAGCGATCGGTTATTTTCTCAAGTGGGATTCCACGAACGATCAACCCCGTCTCCGGGCTGACCGTCGAGGTATCGCAAACCTGAGCCTTGACTCCACGCATACCCCCGTAGGCCTGGGTCACGGTGACCTCCGAGATAGCCTTGTCTCCGTATTTGGTTACCAGGCCTTTGATCTCGTTCTGAAACTGCGGAAGCTTGTTCGCAAAAACATCCTTGAGTTTTGCCATGACGTTTCACCTCTTGGTTTGTCAACATGTTGTGGATGCACCATCAGCCGCCGCCCAGGCGGCCGATAACAGAACGAAATACTACCAGACCCGCCCCAAAATACAACCACCTGCCGTGGTTCCTCGCTTACGCTTCTAGTATGACAGCGCTAATGCTGTTTTCGGCGAGACAGTTTCGCGTCTCGAC
>JAGLWJ010000683.1 GCA_023133475.1 Phycisphaerae bacterium
GCGGCGACCCAAAGGGGAGCGTGGAACGTGAAGAAGTGAGAAAACGGCGTAATCACACAATTGTAGGGCGGGTTTCACCCGCCGTCGTGACATCGTGCGGCGGGTGAAACCCGCCCTACAACGGAAACGCTCCCCATCCCACATTTTCCATTTTTCATTTTTCATTTTCCATTTCCTCCATTCTTCCCCCGTTTTTCGTTGGTTGTGATGTAGCGTTTGCCCGGAGCGAGCGGGCGCGGCGAATCCATTGTGGGTCCGTACAGACCTGCTCGAATGCCTCCAGTGCCAGGCGGGCAGCGTCAGCCCGACCCTGGGCATCAAACATGATAATCATCAAATAATAAGGCCAGGGATTGTTCGCGTGGCGGCTGGAATAGGCTTTGAGCGCCTGTTGCAGCCGATCGTGAGCCTGGTTGCCACCGGGCGAATTGTCCGCGCAAAGCCCGCCGACCGCCGCGGCGGCACGCTCCGGGCGATCCGCATGTACGTCAAGCATTATACCCGCCAGGGCCGCACCAACACCGCGATCCTCGACCTGAGAGGCAGCCTCGCCCACACGCCAAGCCAACTCCCACCGCTCCGCCAACACACACACCCAGGCATACCAGCCTGCCATGGTGGGGTCGTTCGGTCTCTGTTCCAACCCCTTTGCCCAAAGTGCCGCAGCCGCCGGCAAATCCGCCTGGGCGATAAGAAAATCGCTATAGGGCAACAACACCTCGATGTCGGCGTAGCCGCTCTGCTCGGCAGCCATGCCGAAGTGAAAACCAGCCTCTTGCATCACTCCGCACCGAGCCAACCGCATCGCCAAAGCCAACCGAGGAGGCACCAGGGTGGCATCCAGCGCCAAAGCCCGGCGGCACTCACGCTCGGCTTCGCGGTGACGCCCCAGCCTCGAATAGCAAACCCCCAGGTTGGCATGAGCCACCGCATGCTCGGGCATCCAATCGAGCAATCGCTCCAGCCGCCCAGTGGCGGAAACCACTTGACCACTCGAAAGCTCGAACTCCGCCAGTGCACTCGAGGCGGTCGGATCGTACGGATTGTTCCGAAGAGCTTGGTCAAACGCCCGGGCAGCTTCCTCCCACTGCCCCAGCTTTCGATAGGCCTGAGCCAGCCCGATGATCCCGGGGTTGTAGTTCGGCAGGAGTTCGACCGCCCGCCGGTAGTGTGGGACAGCCTCCCGTAGCCGACCGCATTCAGCCAGCGCCGTAGCCAAACGCACATGAGCCATACCCTCGTCCGATTCAATCCCCACGGCAGCTTCGAGCTTGGCCAACGCCTGCTCAACCGCCCCGCAACGCAGCAAAGCCATCCCTTGCACCTGCCACAGATCACCCCTGCTGCTCTCGGGATACCGTTCGAGGGCGTCGTCGGCGGTCTTGACTGCCTGCTCGTATTGCCCGGCATCGTAATAGGCCCACGCCAATCGCATCCAAACTTCGACGTATTGCGGATACAGCTCCGCCGTACGCCGGAACCTGGCGACGTTGCCCTCATAGTAGCCGGTGGTCTTCCAGGCGGTGGCAAGCAGCACCACGCAGGCAAGAACGCAAGCACCCACCCCAACAGGCAGCGCGATTTTGGTGCCACCGCGACGACGCAACGCGGCGAAAGCAAAGACGCAAGCAGTTGCGATGATCCAGTGGAAGCCGATGGCAGGCAGATATGTGTACCGCTCTGCCGCCAACACATTGCGGGAAGGCACCAGCGGCAAGGTCACCGCGATGGTGGCCAAAAACCAGATCACGCCAACCACGCCACCACGCCAATACCGCACCGAAAACACCACAACCACCAGCAGCCCAAGAACCGCTATCGCAGACGGAATGA
>JAGLWJ010000684.1 GCA_023133475.1 Phycisphaerae bacterium
CGGTTGAACTCCTCGTTAAGCCCCTTGTCTCATTCATGGCCACGCAAGCGTGGACCATGCCACCCGCCGCCACATTTAGGGGATCCCCTTCGTCCTCATTCGTGGACGGTCTTTCGTAAAGTAGATGCGAACCTCATGCTGATTGGGTGCTGTGCAAACGGCACTGCATTTCTGACGCTGATAACAGTAACGCAGGATTCCCTCCAGCCCACTGGGTTTAATGCCAACTCGATCTCTCAGAAAGCTCAAGGTCTGTTCGGCCATATACCCGGGGGCAGGAAGTACATGCAACCAGTTCGGGGTGTGGCGATCCGTATCCTCGGATAGGTAAATCACTGTACGCAACAATTCGTCCTCATGATCGTGAAAGAAGTTGATCGCAACGCCCTCTTCCCTCAGCGCAAGATAAAGAAACGTATTGATGAATTGCCTCAGGGAATAGTCGGGCTCCCCTGGATCGTCCGAAGTTAACAGTTCCTCCGGTTCTACTCGGTCATTATCAAGGTCAAGCCCTTTTTGCAGCCAACGTTTCAAGAAAAACACTGCCATTCTCCCATCTCACCCACATGGCCCGCAAAATAACCCAGACAATTCAGGGGGGAACGGCACCACGCAACGGCGGGTGGCGGGTGGCATGGTCCACCCTCCCAAATGGACGGGGCATGGGCGTGCTATTCCGCAGGCCCGTCCAGTGCCACACTGAACGACTCGAAGTCTCCTATGTCAATGTCGTTGTCGTTGTCCATATCGAGGCACTCGCAATCGCCGGCGCCGTCACCACTGAAGCAGAGCTGAAACTGCGCGAAGTCCCTCAGATCCACGTCGCCGTCCTGGTCCGCGTCGCCGTCGTTACATGGAGGGCTTGCCAAGCGAAAGCCGAGAGTGCTGCACACGTCCATCGGGTAGCCGTTGCCGCGGTATGAAGCAGGCAAGTAGAACCAGGATCCGAACCACGCACCGCCGCGAACGCCCCGATTGACTTCGATCACCGCCTCGTTCCATTCGCACATGTTGCCGGACTGATCAAACGTACCATAGGCACTTACAGAGGGCTTGGCGGTGTAGGCACCCACGTCGTTGCTGTAGTACGGCGGTCCGACCACCCAGTTCTCGCCATCAAAGTAGTTCGCCGATCCGTTGACCATGTTCTCACCCGGCGGGGCTTCGGCAGTCGGGAGAACGTCGCTCTGCGTCGCGTAGTCCCAGTACCCGGCGTCCAAGCCGCCGCCCTTGTAGTACGCAGCCTTGTACCATTCGTCTTCGCTGGTCAGGAACACCCGTGCGCCCGGCTTGCGCACGACGTTCTCGCCGAGTGACATGTCGTACGCCCCGTCCTCGGTCGTGGTTTCGCCCTGGTCACCGGTGGGCTGCTCGTTGTGCATCCAGTTGGCCAGCCGAAGGGCGCTGTAGAAGTCGACGAAGTTCACCGGCTTGTTGAGCCAGTTGGTGTCGCCACCTTTCGGCCCATAGCTGTAACTTCCCGGGTCCCCCGCGCGGTCAATTCCACCCCATTGTCCGGGCATGAACCACGCGTCGTACAATTCGTTGGCGTCCGTCGCGGCAACCGCGTTGAGAAACTCGATGTACTGCCCGTTGGTCACCTCGCACTTGGCGATGCGGTACACGTACGTGACGCCGCCGTAGCCCGGCGTTTCGTAGCGCGTATCCGGCGCGTTAGCTGCGTCACCGACGGTGACCCATTCGATTACCACCTCCGCCTGCGCGGCCCAGCCCAGAGCAAGCACGCCGCCCAACAGTCCAACAATTACTGGCAATCTCCTCATCGCTGCCTCCATTCCCGCTCGCAATTGCAAGCTCTTGTCGCATTCAACCAGTATCCCCGTTTATCGGACCTCAATCCGCAATTATACCCGAATGATCTACTCGATTCAAACAAGAACGGCCTTTCGCGCCATGTTGGGGTGTGGGGTGTGGCCATATTTTGTGGCAT
>JAGLWJ010000685.1 GCA_023133475.1 Phycisphaerae bacterium
CCTTTTCACCCGGCATAAATGCCGGGCCTGGCGCGACCCGTCGAAACGCAAAACAGTCGGCCCAAAGGCGGGTGAAACCCGCCCTACTGCTCGATCGCCTCGTCCAGACAACCTTGACGACGCAACACGTTCGCCAGGGCACGGCGCACAGACTCATCATTCGGATTGAGAGCCAAAAAGCGGCGGTAGGCTTTGATCGCCTCGTCGAGTCGGTCTAACTCGACCAACGCCGCGCCCAGGTTTGTCAACGCCGTGGCATAGTCGGGGCGAAGACGCAACGCGGATTCATAACAATTCACCGCCTCGGCGGTCTTGCCCTGCCAGGCCAACAATCTGCCAAGGTTGTTATGAGCCTGAGCCAGACCCGAGTCCAAACGCAAGGCTTCGGTGTAATGTTCAATAGCCTCATCAATGTGCCCGAGATTGACCAACGCATTGGCCCAGTTGACATGCACTTGAGCGTAATCAGGCTTCAGGCGGATGGCGGTTTGATAGTGCTCAATGGCACGGTCGAGTTTGCCACTTTTGGACAACACGTTGCCCAGGTTGTTGTGGGCCTGTGGCGAGTTAGGCCTTAGCCTCAGAGCGCAGGCCCAGTGTTGCACTGCCTCGTCGAGCCGGCCCTGGTGGACCAGCGCAGCAGCCAGATTGTCGTGGGCTTCCACATAGGCAGGATTCAGCTCCAGGGCAAGTTCATAGTGTTTCACAGCCTCCTCAAAGCGTTCAGCCTGGAACAGCGCCTTGGCCAACTCGTTATGGGCCACTGCATAGCCCGGATCGATTCGCAAAGCCTGGTTGTGATGCCTGATTGCTTCGTCGAGCTTGCCCGAGCGGGCGAGTAAGGTGCCCAGAACATTGTGCCCACGGGCACAGAAAGGGTTGATCCGCACCGCATTTTCGAGGCTGGCTATGGCACTATGCACATTCCCGATCTCAGCAAAGGCGATGCCTCGATCGTAGTGCCAGCGGTCGAGTCGGGGCTTGTAATCCACGAAGGGAACGGCAGCCACCAGGTACAGCCCGACACAAGCAGCCAACGAAGCTGCAACGGGGCGAAATCGACGGGCGGCGACAAATCGGCTGATACGGCACAAACCGATGGCGGCAAAGAGCAGCAGAAACGGGATAATGGGAACACGATACCGGGCGGCGGCAAAGAACGGCAGAACCGAAAGGAAAAACGCCACCACAAACAAGAGGGGCAAAACCAGAACTTCCCAGCGTTGTTGGGCCCAGGCTGCTTTATCCGGCTCGCCCCGGCAGCGTTTCACATCGAGCCGGAGCAGAACCACCCCCACGATGGACAACGATAGTAGCAGAGGGAAGTTGCCCGGAATGCGGCTGAGCACTGCGGAGAATGCCCGTTCGTAGTGAATTTCTTTGTTGTGGCTGATCTCGTGAGGCCCCCAGAACATGAGCGTTTTTTTGCCCGTCAGCATGAGGAAATCGCGTGGGTGCTCGCGAATGAATCGCCACGCCTCGCCCGCGAAATACGCGGATACCTCGGAATCGGCCAGACGTTTACCTTGTTTACGTTCAAGGTTCTTGACCAGGGCGGGATAGTCGTAACAGGTGCCGAACTCGCCCAGAGAAGGGATGGTCTGAGCCACCATGCCGTCGGCATGGGGATTGTTGCCGATGAACAGGTTGATGCCCGCGTTTGAGCTTATCAATACAAAGTCGCCTGCCACACAATAGTTTCTGATGCAGGCGGGCGCCACCGCAAGCATGACACCACCTGCAAACACAGGCAGCCCCACATGGAAAACGCGGCGGTTGTGTCTGCGGCAGGTGATCCACCAGCCCCATCCCACAACCACCGGCACAAGAATCAGTGTGTTAGGGCGGGCCAGTGCCGAAAGCCCCAACAACACGCCCGCCCCCAGGATGTAGCCGAAGCTGCCCCTCTCTGCCCATAAGCCCAGTAGATAAACCACACCCCATAACAGGCTAATCAGCAAAACAGGGGCGTGCAGCTCGCCCTCGAAGTGGATGAACACCCAATAGACTGCCATAAAGGCCGCCAGAATCAGGCCACTACCCCTGCTGAACCACCTGCGAGCGAACAGAAAAGCCAACACGCAGTTGAGCAGACCCAGAGCCATCTGAACAATGCGCGGAGCCAGGCAACTCGCCCCGGCTATGCGATAGATCAGCGAGAGAAAGTAGGGATACCCCGGCGGTCGGAGGTAAGGGCGGGTGCGAATCTGTGGGTCAGCCTCGGCGGCAGGGGGCATCCAGTCGTCGGTGACCATCGCCCGCGCCCAGTAGTCATGGAAACCCGCATCCACTCCGGGTGAGGTGAAGTCGGGGCTTCTGGTGATTTCGCCCAGATACAAACCCCGCAGCAACAGACCAACCAAAAGAATGCCGGCCAAGATCAGCCATTCAGGGGTTGTCGAAAACCTAGCGACCCTGCCCTCTCCCGTAGCAGCCTGCGTCCCCTTCGGGGGTTGAGAATGTGTTATCGCGTTTATGGACACGTGTTCTTAGGCTCACTCTGTGTGGGTGCCCCAGTTAAGGCAAAGGTACAACATTTGACTACTAAAAGAAATAGCATCGACTATATCTCAAAACTCATTCCGTGGGGAATGGGGAATGGAGAATGGAGAATGCTGACATGGCAACGTTTCCAGTTCTTCGTTCCCCAGTTTCCATGTTATCACCCCCATTTTTAATGAACGCAGAGACGCAGAGA
>JAGLWJ010000686.1 GCA_023133475.1 Phycisphaerae bacterium
CGACCCGAAGGGGAGCGCGTAAAAGAGGAGCGCGTAAAAAACTGAGAAAACAGCGTATCATCATTGTAGGGCGGGTTTCACCCGCAGCAGCAGGTGGGGAAGGCGGGTAGAACCCGCCCTACGGAGAATATGTATGAATAGTGGAGGCGCCGTTAATATCCTGTAGGGGGGGCAGGATAGGTAGAGCAACCAACCACTGGAGGTTGATTGCCAAAGACGGGTCCGTGGCGTATGATGAGAATGTCGTGGTGCGTAACATCTTGACCAGGCGAAAGTTGAGGGCCGAGCGATGACCGAGTTGGATCGCCAGGTACGTAAGGCTCAGGTGCGATTATGGGGTAATCGGTGGCTGAGGCAGGTCTGCTGGACCACGGCGGCGGTGGCGGGGGTGTTCGCCGTTGTGGTCTTCATCAGCCGGCTTTACGGGTTTCAGTGGCCTTTGGGGTGGATCGGTGTGGGGCTTGTCGGCGGGGCGGTGATCGGGTCGCTGGTCTGGTCGTTGGTTGGTTGCCCGGACCGGGTTGTGGCGGCGGCGGCTTTGGATGAGGCTGCCGGCTTACGCGAGCGGGTTAGTAGTGGGCTGTTTTGTGCGTCGGCGGACGATCCCTTCGAGCAGGCGGTGCTGCAAGATGCCGAGCGTGCGGCTGGCGACGTGCTCGTTCGGCAGCATCTCAGGCTTCGTTTCCCCAGCCCGGCGGTATACACGAGCGTCGCCGTTATCGTGGCTGGCGTGATGTTGCTGCTGCCCGACGGCATGTTGGAACGTAGCGAAGCCCGCGAACAACGCGAACTGGCCCGGAGCATCGAAAGGACCCGTGTCGAGGTTAAAGAGCGCCTCCAGCCGCTCAAGAAAATCGCCGAAACCAACCCAGCCCTCAAAGACCTCAAGGAGGAACTGGAAAAGCTCGAGCGTGAGTCAGCCGGCAAGCTGATGAAACCGCAGGACATCCGCCGCGAGGCGATCAAGAAGATCGACAAACTGTCCGACGCCCTCCGCCGGCAACGCAGCTCCGAGCGTTTCGACAAGGTCAGCGAGATGAAGAAGATGCTCCGCCGCGTGCGGCAGCAGAACCAGGGTGCGACGCAGAAGCTCAGCAAGGCGCTGGCTAAGGGTGATTTCAAAGGGGCTCAAGAGGAGCTCAAGAATCTGCAAGATATGCTGGCGACGCTCAAGCATCAGCAAGATCAGGAGATGGTCAAGCGTTTGCAAGCCCAGTTAAAGGACTTGGCTAAACAACTGGATAAAATCGGCGACGACAAGCAACTGCGCGAGAAGCTCGAACAGGCCGGCGTGAAGAAAGAGGACGCCGAGCGGATGCTCAAGAACCTGAGCAAAAAGGACCTCGACCAGCTCAAGAAGCAGCTTCAGCAAAATGGGGTCCCTCAGAACCAGATCGACAAGTTTGTCAAGCAGTTGCAAAGCCGCCAAGCAGCCTGCACGGCGTGCAAGCAGATGAGCCAGGCGATGAGCAACGCCGCCAGCGCCGCCGGCAAAGGCGATATGGAAGGGGCAGCCGGGCAGATGCAAGCGGCGGGCGATCAACTCAGCGAACTGGAACAGCTCGAGCAGGAGATGAACCAACTCGAGTCTCAACTTGCCCAGTGCCAGAACGCCAAGAACGGATTGGGGAAATGCCAGGGAAAATGTCCAGGTAAGCGAGGCGGAATGGGCAAACTGGGCCAAGGGCGGGGTGGGCTGGCGCCCGAGGACGGCAGTAGCGGGTTCGGCTACAAGGTTCATCGTCAGAGAGTTCACACCGGCAAGGGGCGGATCATCGGGCAATTTCTGGTCGATGGTGAGCAACTCAAGGGTGGGGTGACGTCGGAGTTAGCGGAGGTGGTGGCCGCCGAGGAACGCGATGCCACCGACGCGATCAACCGCGACCGCATCCCCCGCCAGTACCAGAAGTCGGTGAAGGAGTATTTTTCATACGTGCAAAAGGCGTTGGGCCGCCCGGCGGCAAGTGACAAGGATAAGTCATCATCATCGGATGCCGAGACGGATAGCGAGGAAGAGGAATCCTCGTAGGGCGGGTTCCACCCGCCTTCCTGGTTGGCGGTGTTCTCACAGCAGATGGAATGTCGAATGGAGCGAACTCTGTGATTACGCCGTCTTCTCAGTTTTTCACGCTCTATTTTTTATGAACGCAGAGACGCAGAGAGCGCAGAGAAGAAGGAAGAGAGTGCACCCAACGACAATGTCTCCCCTCCCCCATTTTCCATTTTCCATTTT
>JAGLWJ010000687.1 GCA_023133475.1 Phycisphaerae bacterium
TTAGCGGTGGGGGACGCGAATACCTGATGCGATTCGTGTCCCCCACGGCTAAAGCCATGGGCCACCCAACCCCAGCGGCTAAGGCCATGGGCGACGGAATCGAGATAATCAGGTGCTTGAGAAAACATTCATCTTGGCCCAGAGCGGCGGATTAGGCTTTGACGACCTGATATACCTTCTGGTCGTGGTGCTTTCCATGTTGGGCGGGTTCGGCAAGTGGATCCGCGACCGCTCCGCGTCCAAGACAGCCCAACTGCAAGAACTTGGGAAGACCCCCAAAGGTTCTCCACCAACACGGCAAGCCCCGGACCGGACCGCTACGGGACGTCCGATCCCAGCCGCTCAGAGACGCCCCGCCGCGCCTGCTCAGGCCAAACTGCCACAAAGCATTCAGAGGATCGTCGCCCAGGTGTTCGAGAGCGAGACGCAGCTCGAGGAGGGAACTCCCGCGGAAACCATTATCGTGGCAAAGCCTGCGGGACAGCCTGTCGCCCGGCGGCGTCAGATCAAGGGCACCTCACAGCCACCCCGAGGCAAAAGAAAAAAACGCCCTGCCAAACCACCACCGCCCAAGCCCTCACGTGCCGAGGAGATGCACGCCGTGACGGAACTGCTGTCCCAAGGGGTATCCACGTCGCACCGCCGCGGCGGCTTGGGTAATCTGACTTCGCTGTCGATTGCCGAACTGCGGCGGGCGATTGTGTTGAACGAGATTCTAGGGCCGCCGGTGGCTTTGCGAGATGCGCCCGGATCAGTTGTAGGTCGGGTTCCACTCGCTGCGCCATACCGCGAAGGCTGATAAGTCCAAAGTCCTAAGTCCAAAGTCAGAAACCAGCGGAACCTCGGACTCGTCCCTGGTTGGTGGGTTCCACCTCGCTACGCGAGGTTCCACCCACCCTACAGTCTGCTACCGCGGATTGATCTTCAATAGGACCTTGATGTTCCGGGGATCAGCGGCGGCGGAGAGGGCTTCGCCCGCTTGGTCGATTTGAAATGTGCGGGAGACCATCGAGGAAACATCGATCTCCTTGCGGACCAGGGCAGCGAGGGCATCACCGAAAGGGCCGCAACGGCTGCCCAAAACGTTAATCTCGTTGATCACCACCGGGGCAAGATTCAAACTGCCCGCATCCGCGAAAGTGCTCTTGAGCACCAGCGTGCCACGCGGGCGCAACATCTGCATCGCTATGTTAAACCCGTCCGCCGAGCCGGTGCACTCCACCACCACGTCTCGATCCTGCCTGGGCACCAGATCGTCCGTGGAGACGGCTTGAATGTGCTTCTTCTCACAGAACAGCAGCGTCCCGGGATTGCGCCCGACCGCCAGTAAACGGCATCCGACGGCGGCGAGCAACTGAACCACAAGCAGACCCAGACGACCGGTCCCCACCACCGCAACATGCGTTCGCGACTCGATGGGGCACTGCTTGAGCACCTGGTAAGCGGCAGCCAACGGCTCGACAAACACTGCCTCCTCGTCCGAGATGCCGGCAGGGACTTCGTGGAGATTTATTTCCGGGACGGCGACGAAATCGGCGAAACAACCGTCGTGCCCG
This sequence comes from Phycisphaerae bacterium, assembly GCA_023133475.1. Classification (GTDB taxonomy): domain Bacteria; phylum Planctomycetota; class Phycisphaerae; order UBA1845; family UBA1845; genus JAAEQG01. Next base: position 1,557 of record JAGLWJ010000687.1, read on the forward strand.
CTAATGCCGATCACCGAGCGGTTGCGACAATGCGTAGCCAACCCCCCATGGCACAGGTCGCACGTACCGCAGGCACAATTGATCTCGCCCACCACCCGCCGTCCACGCCACCCACGCGACCCGGACTCGACGGTTCCGACAAACTCATGGCCTAAGACGCCCTTGAACCCCATGTAGCCCTTGACGATCTCCAGGTCGGTGGCACAGATGCCCGCCCAATGCACCCGCACCAGACACTCACCACGACGCGGCTCGGCGTCGGGATAAGATGCCACGTAGTTCACGCCATTGTCGTAAACAACAGCCCGCACGGATCAACAACCCTCCCCATCTGCCGTGGAACCCATGATGGCACTAGTGCTCTGTGACGTATATATTGATGGATGGGTGGCCCATGGCTTCAGCC
>JAGLWJ010000688.1 GCA_023133475.1 Phycisphaerae bacterium
GGGCGACGCCGTCGAGAAGCCCGAAGCCGGCTTCACGCTCACCAGTGCCCTCGGCCGGCCAAGCGAATTCGTCCGGGCGGTAAGTGCCCCGGCCCACACGGATTTCCTCGATTAGCCCGTTGGTGGCGGCTTCTGACAGAGCGTCCTGCAAGTAGACGAAGGCGTCACACCAGCTCGAACCATCGTTGGCTCCGCTGGTGCTGCTGTCATCGACATAGAGAATGGTCCGGGCTTGGGCGGCGGCTGTTATCAGAGTGACGATCACTATGGCAATTGGGCTACAACGCATCATTTGTGCTCCCTTCCGACAACCATGGGAAATGAATCGCGAGGCAAACGCGTTCAACCTATAGTAACCGTTCACGGGGAGATCATCAAGAGGGAATGAGGCAAGAGGCAACGAGGCAACGAGGTGGGGCACCTGCGCAATCGCACCTAATTTACCGCATGCGGAGAATGGGGAATGGATGTAGGGCAGGTTCCACCCGCCACACCGTGCCGAGAAGGCGGGTGGAACCCGCCCTACAAGTGTGATTGTGCCGTTTTCTCCATTCTCCATTCTCCATTCTCCATTCATCACGTTTTCTCCCCCATTTTCCATTTTTCATTTTCCATTTTCCATTTTCTGCGTGCTCCGCGGAGCGAAGCGCAACCCACCGCACGGGTTGGTGGGTTCCACCTCGCTCCGCGAGGTTCCACCCACCCTACGACTGACGAATTGCCTCTGACGCCATTTTGGGTTTGAATGACACCCATGACCAAAACTGATAACAATACTCCAGTCCAGCCATGGGATTTCGACCGTGTATTCCGCTTGGGGCTGATGATTGCCGGCGTTGTGGCGTTGATCTGGCTGCTGCGTTTTCTTTCGGACGTATTGATTCCGTTTGCGGTGGCTTTGTTGCTGGCTTACTTGCTTGACCCGGTGGTGGAGGCCATCGCGTCTCGCCTTGGTGGGCGGCGTGGCCCAGCGGTGATTATCACGGTTAGCGGGGCTTTTCTGGTCTGCTCCGCCCTGCTGCTGCTTCTAATCCCGATAACCGTCAGAGAGTTTTACACGTTCGGCGGGCAAGTTCAGCAGTTGGGCTTCGTCCAGCAGTGGAACCAAAGCCAGCCGATCATGGACCAGGTGCAGGACGGGCAGGAATCCGTCGCCCAAGCCTACCGCAAGTTTCGCGAGCGGCAGTCGCCGTGGCTCCAGGATATCCTGGACGACGCGGTGGTGCGGTTGTCAGACGAGCTGAGCGCCGAGCGGATGACGGGCTTGCTCAAAGAGATTGCCAAGCGTGTTGCACCGGGGTTGTTGGGGCTGCTTAGCGGGGCGGTGAGTTTTCTTTTGGGGTTGACCGTCATCATCGTTGTCTTGTTGTACCTGATTTTCATTCTGCTGGACTACGAGCGGGTGACTCGTCATTGGCCTAACTTGCTGCCCCCAGCCTACAAAGCCCCGATTTTGCAATTTATGGAGGAGTTCTCGCTGGCGATGCGGCGTTATTTTCGCGGGCAGTTTCTGGTGGCTTCGGTGGTGGGGATTCTGTTTGCCGTTGGTTTCAAGCTGATAGGCCTACGTATGGGGATTCTGCTGGGGTTGTTCGTGGGCCTGCTGAACATGGTGCCGTATTTGCAACTTGTGGGGTTGGTGCCGGCGTTGTTGTTGGGGGTGTTTCGAGCTTTGGAGCACGGGTCCGGCATATTCGGGTCGTTGGTGCTGGTGTTGTTGGTCTTTGCGGTGGTGCAGACGATCCAGGACCTGATAATCATGCCGCGAATCATGGGCAAAGTGACGGGTTTGCGCCCGGTGGCGATTCTGCTGGGTGTTTTTGTGTGGGGGAAGTTGTTCGGGTTCCTCGGGTTGGTGTTGGCAATCCCGTTGACGTGCCTGGGCGGCGCATATTACTCCCGGTGTGTGCTGGGCAAGCTCGACGCAAAAGTCATCGAGGAACAGTAGGGCAGGTTCCACCCACCGGTAAGAATTGGGCTTGCAATGGGATAACCAATTGTGGTATATATGCAATGTCACGATTGGCCAGTCTTGATCCGCCCGTCGATGGTTAGTTTGTATCTTTCCGGCAACGTCGAAGGGGGGTAGGCACCTCAACTCGGACGGGGTTTCTCATTGACTGGGTAATCAATCATTTGGTAAGTGGCTGACCAGCCGGAAGCCTTGACAGGCAAGGATGCAATAAATGTGTTGCCGATGCGCGGCACATGGCTACTTGGATGGAGAACGCCGGCAAGATCGGCGGGGGGAAATGTTTCTCGTGTCGGCTGGGTTATCGGGCGTAAGTCAATGGTGTCACGCTCGCGGTTCCCCAATCAGATCGCCAATCAGCACCGCGACCGTGAGGAAGCGGCCAATTCTCGTGGTTATTAGTAGCGCCAAGACCCAGAGGAGGGTCAAAATGATGTGTTCAACTCGTCGTATTGTTGCAGGGATCGCCGGTTTTCTCGGCGTGATGGTGGCGTGCCCCGTGTATGTTCAGGGGCAGGAATCCAGCGGTGCGGCTGTTGTGGCTGACCCGCAAACGCTCGATGCCGCGATTCGGGTGGTGTATCCCCAGCCTCTTGCCGAGGCGGAGCGGTTCTCGGCGGAGCTGGGCATTGCCACTCCGCAGGAATCGGCTCGTGCGATCCGTGAGCGGCTGGAGTCGTGCGCTTCAGAGATAGTGTGCACGCCATCTGCCCGTGGCGGTTCGCTGCCGGAGGTGGTGCTGGGGGCGGTGCGCTTTGCGCCTGCCGCAGGCCTGGGCTCGGCTTTGATAGAACAGCTTGACCGCCCCGGGCGCCCGGATTCCGTGGTCTGCGCGATGCAGTTTACGCGTAATCCCAGTGCGGAAGAAGTTGCCCAAATTCTGGACTTGGGTGTGGTTGCACACTTCTCAGCCGGCAATCTGGTATCGGTGGTTCAGATACCCGCGGATGCGGTGGATCAACTGGCTGCCTTGCCGCTGGTGCACTGGATGGGTCTCTTCACTGAGGACCACAAGGTTT
>JAGLWJ010000689.1 GCA_023133475.1 Phycisphaerae bacterium
ACCTCTCAACTCTCTGCGGTCTCTGCGTGCTCCGCGGTGAAATATCCGGGCTAAACCCGCCGCGCCGGGGCAATTCGCCCCGGTGGTTCAAAACTCCCCGGTTTCGGCTTGTGCCGACGACGCTAGCTCGGCCGCTTCGCCGTGGCGGGCGAAGTGTGTCGGCGTGCGACGTATCGTGTTGTGGTTATTGGGCTTAACCTTGCCCGGCTGAACATTCAACAGGCGGGAATACGCCAACAAATCGTCGCTTCCAACTCTGGCACGGCATATGCTCTCTTCTCCCTACGGATACTGGGGCGGTGGTCGAAACGCCGCGCGGTGGCTTGAAAGCCCATGGCGAAGGGCACTTGAAAAGCCATACGCGCCATCCCCTTCTCTAGGCGCGGATCGTGAGATGGAGTTCTCGGTCCGCTCCCGCGGAGCAGCGTTTTGCGATGACGCAAGAAAAGAAGGAGATCGACAACATGGTAGCACTCAAGAACGGCCAGGGACTCTGTATGACATGCAACAATGCCCGGAGTTGTTTCTACCTGGCTTCAAGAGGGCCGGCGCTTTTTTGTGAATTGTTTGATGACTATGTGCCACCCGACCGGCGAACCATCAAGAAGAGAGTGTCGCCGGTGCCCGAAAAGGCGGTCGCGCTGGCGGTGGCAGACGCGGACACTGTCAAGTACGAGGGGTTGTGTGTGAATTGTGAGAATCGCCGAACCTGTGCGCATCCCAAGCCCGCAGGTGGCGTGTGGCACTGCGAGGATTATTGCTAGTGCTCTGTCATAGCTTAAATGAGTTTGCAGGTCGGGTCCGCAGACCCGACCTACAGACTAGACATCTTTGTACGGAACGAACAGATGAAGAAGGATGAAATCCTGAGCATCCTCGACAAACATGAGGACGATCGCGGCGGGCTCATCTCGATTCTCGAGGACATCCAGGCGGAGTACAGCTACTTACCCGCCGAGGCGCTGAAGATGGTGGCTGATAAAACCGGCAAGTCGCTGGTCGATATCTACGGGGTGGCGACTTTCTACAAGTCGTTCAGCCTGAAACCTCGCGGCAAACATCTTTGCTCGGTGTGTGTCGGCACAGCCTGCCACGTCCGCGGGGCACCGGCGGTTGCGCGAGAGTTCGAGCGGCAACTGGGAATCAAGACCGGTGAGACAACCCCAGACAGGGAGTTTACGCTGGAAACGGTGAACTGCCTGGGGGCTTGCGCACTCGGGCCTGTTGCCGTTATGGACGGCCACTATTTCTCCAACATCAAATCCACGCGGGTCAAACAGATCATCGAAAAAACACGCGCCGGGCTCGATGAGGCTGAGCTTAAGGCGGACCTGCGCGAGTTCGTCCTTACGGTCAGTTGTTCACGGTGCAACCGCAGCTTGATGGATCCGGATCACCTTATCGACGGGTCCCCGTCCATTCGGGTAACGGTGTCTTTCGAGCGCAAGCATGGCTGGCTCAGGTTGTCTTCCCTTTACGGCAGCTTCACCGTCGAATCCGAGTACCCGATCCGCATGGATACCGTGCTGGACTTCTTCTGCCCGCATTGCCATGCGGACCTCAAGGGCGCGGCAAGTTGCCCGGAGTGCAGCGCGCCGATGGTCTCCATGATCGTTCGAGCCGGAGGGATCGTGCAGATTTGCTCGCGCCGCGGGTGTAAAGGGCACATGCTGGATCTGGAGGGTGGCGGCTTCTAAATGTTGTTTGGGGCCAGCCGTGCGCGGTAACTATTCTACAAGGGTGGCAAGATGCCGAAGTTATCTTCCGTAGACGAGCTAAAAGAACTACGAGACCTAATCCTGGATGATGCTGATGAGAGCAAGCTTCGCATAGTCGTCTGCGCCGGAACAGCCTGCCAGGCTAGTGGCTCAAACGACATCATGCGAAGGGCGAAAAAGCACATCATGGACAAAGGGCTGATCGACAAGATCGCCCTTCGCATCACGGGATGCCATGGGTTCTGCGAGATGGGCCCGTTCATTCTCACCGAACCGCAGAAAGCATTCTATACGCAAGTGAAGCTCGAGGACGTCCCGAGGATCATCGATGCTGTGCTGGCGGGGAAGTATGTTGAGGAATTGCTATACCAGGATCCCGCTACCGGCGAGATATACCATAGCTGCGACGACATCCCATTTTTCAAGGGCCAGCAGCGCATCATCCTGGGAATGAACCAAAGAGTAGACCCGATTCGGGTCTATAACTACATTTCCCAAGGAGGTTACAGCGCTCTCGAAAACGTGTTCTCCAAGCGGGATTCCGAGTGGGCGGTGAAGCAGGTCAAGGCTTCTGGATTGCGTGGGCGCGGTGGCGCCGGTTTTCCAACCGGGCTGAAATGGGAGCTTCTGTCCAAACAGCCCAACGGGCAGGGCAAGTTCCTGGTGTGCAATGCGGATGAGGGTGACCCCGGAGCGTACATGGACCGCAGCATCCTGGAGGGCAACCCGCACAGCATCATCG
>JAGLWJ010000069.1 GCA_023133475.1 Phycisphaerae bacterium
GTCAGAAACCAACGGGACCTTGGACCTTGGACCTTGGACCTTGGACTTTGGACTCGTCCTTGGTTGGTGGGTTCCACCCACCCTACGCCAATTACCCTGGCTAAGAATGGAAGAGATGTGATGGCAAAATCCCATATTCATGTGATGGTGTTGGCGGTGTTTGTGATGCCCGTCGGTATTGCGGCGGCTTCGAGTCTTGAGGTGCATCCTGCCCATGGTTTCGGCATGTTGCAAGCGGGTGAGGTAGTCGATGCCGGTGAGTTCTATCGAACCACGGAGCGTAAGATTCGGCTGTTCCGCTCGCTGGACAAGGTGGTGGTTCGCGGTGCAGACGTAGCGGCGGTTGCGACCCGGATTGATGCCGCGGCGCAGACACCGTTCCACTTGGAGTTGGCTGATCACGCTCACGGCCTGTTTGTTTTCCGGGCTGCGGAGCGTCTGAAGTGCGAATCGCTGAGCGCCGTGGTGGGCGTAGTTGGGGCTGACGCGGTTTACATCAATGAGGAATCGGGTCGAGAAATGTTGGTGACGGACCGCTTTGTGGTTCGGCTTAACAAGGGTGTACCGCGTGCGGTGTTGGAGGCGTTCAATCTGGCCCACGGTGTCGTCATCGTTTCCCGGATGCACGGGACCGATCGCGAGTACGTGTGCCGCAAGCCTGTGGCAAGCTCGGCGGACGTATTGGCTTTGTGCGAGGTGTACCACGACAACACCTTGATCACCTGGGCCGGCCCGGACTTTGTTTTCAAGCCCAGCTTCCACTACACCCCCTCGGACCCGTTTTTTGCCGATCAGTGGCATCTTGACAACATCGGGCAGACCGGCGCCCTGATCGATGCCGACGTGGACGCGGCTGAGGCCTGGGACCGCGCGGATACGCCCCAGGGCGGCAGCCCCGACGTGGTCATCGCCGTCATTGACAGCGGCGTCGATCTGGACCACGAAGACCTGGCAGCCAACATCTTCGTAAACGCCATCGAAGCCGCCGGCGATCCGGGAGTCGATGACGACGGGAACGGCTACGTTGATGACATCAACGGTTGGGACTTCTACGACAACGATAACACTCCGGACCCGACGGTGGCGGGCGAGCCCAACCCGGTGGCTCACGGCACGTGTGTCGCGGGCGTTGCGGCTGCGGTTGAGGGCAACGGTGCTGGTGGTGTCGGGGTGGCGTTTAGTTGCAAGATACTGCCGGTCAAGCTCAGTGCCGATGCCGGCGATTTCGCCTCGTCCACCAGCATCGGCAATGCCATCCGCTATGCCGCGGACATGGCCAACGTCTTGAACGGCAGTTGGGGCATCGACGACGATGCCGTAGTGCACTCGGCGATCCAATATGCGGTCAACACCAAGGGCCGACCGGTGTTCTTTGCGACGGGCAACGCTGCGGCAGGCGGGTTCGGCCCATGCTGGACCAAAGAGACCTTGTCGGTGGATGTTGGAACCCATTATATCGAGTGGGGCTATACTTCGGGCTGGATGTCCATGGGGGAAGACACGCTCTGGATCGACGATATCGTTTTCCCCGACGAGTCCACAGAGAGTTTTGAAGACGGCTCTTTGCCCGCGGGCTGGACAACCGGCGGTGCGTCTAACTGGACCATCAACAGCGAGTCGAAACGTTCTCGCGGCACCGGTTGCTATTCGGCCGAATCCGGTCCCGTGGGCAGCAGCCAGACCAGTTGGCTGCGGACTTCTCAAATGACCTTTAGCGCCGGTGATCTGACGTTCTACCGCTGGGTTGATTGCGGGTACTGTGCTCTGGGGGCTCACGGTTATGTTACTATCGAGGGTAGCTCCCCGGTGGAGTTTGGCGATCCATGCCCGGTTCAGTTTGACGTGGGTTTCCCTGCCCAGTACTCCGAGTGCATCGCGGTGGGAGCCAGCACGGATTTTGATTATCGGTCACCCTACAGCGCGTGCGACGAGACATTGACGAACGTTTTGGATATTGTGGCATCGAGTGATGCCGGCAATGGGTTCATCATCACGACGGACATCGCCAGCGAGCAGGGGTACGACGACGGCGACTATCTGATGAAGTTTGGAGGCACGTCAGCCTCGACGCCGTTGGCTGCCGGGGTTGCCGCGCTGATGCTCTCGAAGAATCCGGACCTGACCGCAGGCCAAGTCCAGACCATCCTCGAGGACACTGCCGATAAGATCGGTTGTCAGGCTTACGATGGGCAAGGGTACAACAAGTACTACGGATATGGTAGAATCAACGCCGACGCAGCCCTGGAGGCGACTCCGGGCGGGCAAACCGACTTCTTCGACTTCGACCAGGACGGCGATGTGGACCTGGAAGATTTCGGGGAGTTCATCCAATGCTTCGACGGCCCAGTGAATCTGCCGCCGGGTGGCTGTTCGGTTAATGCCGACTATGATAGTGACGGCAACGTGGACCTGTTTGACTTTGCGGCGTTTCAGGAGGCGTTTACGGGGTAGGGCGGGTTCCACCCGCCTTTCTTGGGAACGGGTGGCCCATCGCTTTAACCTTGAATGGATGGGCCACCCCCACGATACGGCACCACCGACCTTGGACTTTGGACTTTTTGGACCTTGGACTGGAAAAATTGTCTCAATGCTGCTGGGGCAAAGTCAGCCCCCTGATGTGCGATTATCACGACACGGAATGGGGGGTGCCCAAGCACGACGACCAGGCCCTTTTCGAATACCTGATTCTCGAGGGTGCTCAAGCGGGCCTATCGTGGGAAACCGTGCTCAAGAAGCGGGAGAACTACCGCAAGGCGTTTGCCGGGTTCGATCCACGTCGGATCGCTCGCTATACTGAACGCGATGTCGAGCGACTCCTGGGCGATGCCGGCATCATCCGCAATCGCCTGAAGATTCGCGCGGCGATCACCAATGCTCAACGGTTTCTCGAGGTGCGGAAGGAATTCGGCTCATTCGATGCATTCATCTGGCGGTTCGTGGACGGCGTGCCGCTCCGCAGCCGCTACACCGACTTCGCTGAAATCCCCGCGATGACCCCACAATCGGGCGCCATGAGCAAGGAACTCAAACGCCGCGGTTTCAAGTTCGTAGGCCCCACCATCTGCTATGCGTTCATGCAGGCGGTGGGAATGGTCAACGACCACTTGATTGATTGCCCACGTTATAATGCGTGCCAACAATAGGGCGGGTGGCCATCTGCCCTTGACGAGACGCCCGCCAATACCTATAATCAACAGGCGTCACCGGATTGAAGGAAGGATCAGCAGCAAGATATGAAGGACCGCGGACTTCCACCCATGAACCAAGAAGACCGACTTGACCGGATCGAGAGACAACTCGGCAGCCCAGCGCATCGTGGAGAGAGTTTCCTGCTCTACGAGGGTGACTGCCTCCACCTGATGAAATCACTAAATGGCAATCATTTTGACCTGACCGTTACCTCGCCACCGTACAATATTGGCAAGGAATACGAGACTGTGCGACCGGTTGATCACTACGTCGACTGGTGTGAGCAGTGGGTGCGTGACGTCCATCGGCTCACAACACACTTCGGTGCATTCTGGCTGAACGTTGGCTACCTAAACCTTCCCGGAAGAGCAAAGGCTATCCCGATCCCGTATTTGCTGTGGGATCGCGTACCGTTCTACCTGATACAAGAGGTTGTATGGAACTATGGTGCGGGCGTGGCTGCGCGGCGAAGTTTCTCCCCGCGCAATGAGAAGTTCCTTTGGTACGTCAAGGATCCTGATAACTACACGTTCGACCTTGATGCCGTTCGTGACCCGAATGTGAAGTACCCGAACCAGAAAAAGAACGGGAAGCTCAAGTGCAACCCCATAGGCAAGAATCCGACAGATGTTTGGTCGTTTCCAAAGGTGACTTCGGGCCGGTTTCGCAGTTCAAAAGAGCGCACGAACCACCCCGCACAATTCCCGGTGGCCGTTATAGATAGAGTGATCAAGGCATCATCGCGCCCGGGCGATATAGTGTTTGACCCGTTTCTCGGCTCCGGCACAACCGTTGAAGCTGCGCTGCGGAATAACCGCCTTGCTGTTGGCTTCGAAGTGGATCGGGCTTACGTCCAGACTGCGATCGAACGAATCGAACGCGCACAACGGCGACTCGAGCATGAATATGCCCAAGGGGCACTGTTCTAGGGATAGAGGGGCAGCAACTTTACTTTTTTCGTATTTGCATTGAGACGGGCTTGTTGTCCGGTTTGCGATTTTTGCCCAATCCAATCGGTATGATCGAGCCATCCGAACCGAATCTTCCGAACCTGCGGGTTCGGCACGTCCCTCTTGACAGGCTGGAAATTCACGGCGAGGTAGTAACCGCTCTTGGTTTTCTTCCGATCAGTAGGTGCCTGAGCATAGCTTCTGTTCGCGAAAATACCATATGGATCGGATGACGTCTTGATCTCGATAGAGAATCGACGATTGAGAAGGCAAACCAGACCCTTCTCGTCGCCCGTTTCGTCGCGGCGCCACTTATCCGGATGCCGTGCTGCGATCTCCGCAGCAATCAACTCATGGAGGAAAAGCCCAATCATCTGCGGTTTGGGAAAGATGTCAGCGCCGATTTTGGCATGACGCCCTATTGTTGATTTGAAAATGCTCTTCCAGGCCTCAAGCACGACCTCAACGAGTTCCTTCTCGGTAAGCGGATGCGCCGCTATCAATTCGCGGGTCTTGTCTTCCCACTTGTGTTGCGGCAGGTTTTGATATGGTGACATTCCGCGTTGCACCATTCACAGCCCTTTCATCATTTGCGAAATCGATATCCCGAGCGCCTTGGCTATGACGCGGAGATTCCGCAACGCCACGTTACGTTCGCCCCGTTCAATACCTCCGAGGTACGTTCGATCGAGCCCACATTTCGCAGCAAATGCTTCTTGTGAGAGACCGGCCTTCTTCCGGAGTTCCCGTACACGCTGGCCGAATTCCTCAAGAATATCAGGGCTCATAGGCGGAGGTTAAGATGGGTGAGGACTATCCGTCCACGGACTATGAGTATCGGGGCGAGTGGCACGGACAAGGCCCGCTTGCGGGCCACGCCACGAAGGGGTGTGGCCATATTCTGGGGTCCGGTTGATTTTTTCGGTCTACATTTCAATTGGTCGTTGCCTTTTGTGTAACCCGGCAGGGGTGGCCCACCGCTTTAGCGGTGGGGGACGCGAATCGACGGACCATTCGTGTCCCCCACCGCTAAAGCGGTGGGCCACCCGCCTGATGCCACAAAATATGGCCACACCCGCCACGAAGTGCCCAGGGATAGTTGATTTGGCAAGCGGGCGGTGGTTGCGTATACTCGTGATTCGGCAGATTAGTCTATTTATCTCGGGAGCCTGGCATGGCAGGGTAATAGGGACACTTAGAGTTGCTCCTGGAATCAGACCTCTTTCAAGCACTGGCCAACTACTGGCAGCGTTTCATCGGCGACAACTACCCGTGGTGGGTGGTGTTGGCGGAGATGTTGCTTATCGGGGCGGTGATCTACGCCGTGCTGCGATCTTTGCAGGGCACCCGAGGGGCACGGTTGTTGCGGGCTGCCGGCATGATCCTGCTGGTCAGCTTTTTGATCGTGTGGCTGGTTGCTCAGAAGTATGCCTTTAGCCGGATCAATTTCCTCTACCCGTATTTTCTCGGTAGCCTGTTCCTGATGACCCTGCTGGCCTTTCAACCGGAGCTGCGCCGCGGTTTGATCCGTCTTGGGGAAATCTGGGGTATGCGCACATGGGGTAAGGAGGCGGAGGTATTGATTATCCCCCTCACCGGGGCTGTCGCTCGTTTGGCCAAGAACAAAATCGGGGCATTGATTGCCGTGGAAGGTCGAGTCCCGATCGGGGGGCTGGTCGAGTCCGGGGTGCAGCTTGATGCCCGGGTGACCACCGAGTTGCTGGAGACCATCTTTTGGCCCGGGTCTGCGTTGCACGATATGGGTGTGGTGCTGCGTCAGGGTCGGCTGACGGCGGCGGCCTGCCAGTTCCCCCTCGCCGACTTTGATGACGTGGACCGCAGTCTTGGCAGCCGCCATCGGGCGGCTTTGGGGCTCAGCCAGGAAAGCGACGCACTGGTCATTGTGGTCAGCGAAGAGACCGGGACCATCTCCGTGGCCTACCGTGGCCGACTGCGCCGCGGGTTGACCGCCGAGACCTTGCGGAAGCTGCTGAGCGAAACCCTTGCTGTCAAGGGCATTTCACCCGGGCGGTCTTCCGCCAACCCCGCCACCTCCGGAAAAGGGGATTGAAATGTCCCAACTGAAACTCATCGCCATGAGCGTGGTGCTCACTCTCCTGGTCTGGGTCTCCGCCGACCAGTTGCTCACCGAGACCGTCACCCTGCAAGTCACCATCGAGCCGGTCGCGGCCGCCGGGCGGGAATCCTTCAAGATCAGCCGTGCCGGCGATCGACCGCAGAAGTTCCAGATCACCCTCAGCGGCCCACAGAGAACGTTGGCTCCTTTCAGGGAGGGCGGCATCTCGACTATCGACCTGCCCATAGAGGCACGCACGACCGGTTTAGTCAGCGTCAAGCTCCTCGATGCCTTGCGGAAGAACCGGGCCCGGTTTTCCGGGCTTACCGTGGACTCGGTCACGCCGGAGTATCTCGAAGCCGTCGTCGATCGAGAAATCACCGTGTCTCTCCCGATTTGGGTGGATAAGGGGACACTCGATTACGATGTTGACCCCTCGGTGGAGCCCGACCAAGTGGAGGTCACCATCTCCGAGCGGCGGCTCAATGCCATAGCCGAGGAAAAACGCTGCCTTGTTCTCCACGTTGAGAACCTGCTGAGGAACAGGAGAAAGGGAGAGTTGCTCCGCTTCTCGGTTCCGCTCGAAGCCAAGGTGGCGGGTATCGAGGCCAAGGTCGCACCGGCACAGGTGGAGCTACGGGCCACTGTGCGTGAGTTGCACATTACCGATACTATCGCGGCGGTCCCCGTCCGGTTCACCGGGAGTGTCGATTTGTGGAATGAGTTTACCATTGAACTGCGTGATCAGAGCACACTCCTGACCCAGCCGATTACCGTGAAAGGGCCTGCTGAAATTGTGGCCCGGTTGGTTTCCGGGGATATTAAGGTGGCAGGGCTGATCACTCTGAACCGCGACGACACGCTCGATCTCGGGCGCTACCGTGCCAAGAAACCGGAATTTGCCCTGCCCGCCGGTGTTCAACTGGCAGAGCCCAACGCGGTCCAGAGCGTCGAGTTCCAAATGGTTCGGCTGCGGTGAATCGTTCGAGACATCGACGGCAGGTTGGTCCGGCTGCTCCCGATCAGTACCGCGACCGTAACCGTAAGGGAGCGGCCCCCCATGTGTGCTCACAAGAACGGTGGGTGGCCCACCTCTTCAGGGGCT